>DATLFZ010000222.1:0-5686 GCA_035540795.1 Beijerinckiaceae bacterium
GCGAGCGCCTACGCCTTCGTCGGCATCGAGAAGCTGCTCGACCCGATCTGGCCGAGCGTGGCGACGCTCGCCTCGTACGGCGCGGCGGCCGCGATCGTCCTGCTGCGCACCGAACGCGAGCGGCGTCAGGTGCGCGAGGCCTTCGGACGCTATCTCTCCCCGGCCATCGTCGAGGCGCTCGCCCGCGATCCGGGCCGGCTCGCCCTCGGCGGCGAGACCCGGGAGCTGACCGTGATGTTCTCGGACATCCGCGGCTTCACCTCCCGCTCGGAGCGGCTCTCGGCGGAGGAGGTGGTCGGCTTCCTCAACGCCATCCACACCCCCCTCACCGAGCACGTGCTCGAGAGCGGCGGTACCCTCGACAAGTTCATGGGCGACGGGATGATGGCGTTCTGGAACGCGCCCCTCGACACTCCCGACCACACCCGCAAGGCGCTGCACTGTGCGCTGCGCATGCAGGAGACCATCGTCGAGATCGACCGGCGCGCCTCCGCCGAAGGTCCCGCCGGGAGCCGGACCGGGCTCAGCATCGGCATCGGGATCCATCTCGGGCCGGCCTGCGTCGGCAATGTCGGCTCGGCCCGGCGCTTCGACTACTCGGCCATCGGCGACACCGTGAACGCCGCCGCCCGCATCGAGCCCCTGTGCAAGACCTACGGCGTCGGCACCCTCGTCTCCGGCGAGGTCGTCGCGGCGGTGCCGGAGTTCGCCTATCTGCGGATGGGCCGGCGGGTGCTGCGGGGCCGGGAGCGGGAGACCGAACTGTTCGCCCTGCACGGCGACCCGGCCGCGGCGACGGAGGCCTTCCGGAGCTTCCGCGACCGACACGAGGCGGCGCTGCGCGCGGCGGAGGCCGGCGATCCCGGCGCCCGGGAGGCGCTCGCCGCCTGCGCCGCCGACCCGATCGGGGCCCGCTACGCCGCGTTCTACGCGCAGCTCGCGGAAGGCCTGCCCGCGGCGCGGGCGCCGCTCAGCGCTTCCGCCTGAGATACTGTTCGAGATAGGCGAGCGCGGTCTGGCGCTCGGTCTCGGCGGCGTTCGAGAAGGCGCTGTCGTAGAGCTTCGACACCCAGTCGTCCTTGGCCGGGTCGGCGGCGTCCCGGGCGAGCGTCAGCCACATCAGGCCGAGGGCCCGCTGGCGCGGAACGCCCTGGCCGCTGACGAGGAGGTGCCCGAGCGCCGCCTGGGCGTGGTAGTTGCCCTTCTCGGCCGCTAGGTTGAACCAGCGCGCCGCCTGGCGGGGGTCCTTCTCGACGCCGGTGCCGTCGAGATACATCCGCGCGAGGTTGTACTGCGCGTTGGCGTCGCCGTAATAGGCCGCCGCGTAGTGGAACATCTCGTGGGCCCGGGCGAGGTTCGCCTTCACGTACGACCCGGCGATGCCCTCGAGGAAGTAGCTGCCGAGCGCCACGAAGGCGCTCGCGACCACCCCGGCATTCGGGGAATCGGGTGTTTCGTCCGCGTATTCGTCGGCGATCTTCGAGAAGTACTCGAACGCCTTGAGGTCGTCGTGCGGGACGCCGTCGCCCTTGGCGTACATGTGGCCGAGCTTCCACAAGGCGAGCACGTCGCCCCGGGTCGCGGCGTATTCCAGGGCGCGGGCGGCGCCGAGCTTGTTGCCGGCGTTGTAGTCGCGCACGCCGCTGCGGATGGCGTCCTTGACCGAGCCGAAGGACACGGCCGGCGGCTGCGGCGCGCGCGCGGAAGCGTCGAGCGCGAGCGCCGGGGCGCTCCCGCCGAGGAGGAAGACGGACAGCGCGAGGCTAGATGTCCGCATAGGTCTGTTTTTCCTCCGCGCCCCCCGGGTGGGTGACGGCGCCGTTCTTGGCCGAGCCGACCGTCTGCGCATATTTCCAGAGATAGCCCGAGCCGAAGGTCTCGCCCCTGGGCTTCCATTCGGCCTTGCGGCGGGCGAGTTCCTCGTCGGACAGTTCGACCGCGAGCACGCCCTCGATCGCGTCGAGCACGACGACGTCGCCGTCGCGCAACAGCCCGATCGGGCCGCCGACCGCCGCTTCCGGCCCCACATGGCCGACGCAGAAGCCGCGGGTCGCGCCGGAGAAGCGACCGTCCGTGATCAGCGCGACCTTGTCGCCCATGCCCTGGCCGTAGAGCGCCGCGGTCGTCGCCAGCATCTCGCGCATGCCGGGCCCGCCGCGCGGGCCCTCGTAGCGGATGACGAGGACGTCGCCCTCCTTGTAGGTGCGGTTCTTGACCGCCTCGAAGCAGGCCTCCTCGTTGTCGAAGCACCGGGCCGGGCCGCGGAACCGCTGCTTGTCGAGGGGCATGCCCGCGACCTTCACGATCGCGCCTTCGGGGGCGAGGTTGCCCTTCAGCCCGACGACGCCGCCGGTGGGCGTGATCGGCTTGTCGGCCGGGCGCACCACGTCCTGGTCCGGGTTCCACTGCACCGAGGCGAGGTTCTCCGCGATGGTGCGGCCAGTCACTGTGATGCAGTCCCCGTGCAGGAAGCCGTGATCGAGGAGCGTCTTCATGAGGAGGGGGATGCCGCCCACCTCGAACATGTCCTTGGCCACGTAGCGCCCGCCCGGCTTGAGGTCGGCGACGTAAGGCGTGCGCTTGAAGATCTCGGCGACGTCGAACAGGTCGAACGAGATGCCGCATTCGTGCGCGATCGCGGGCAGGTGGAGCGCGGCGTTGGTCGAGCCGCCGGAGGCGGCGACCACGGTCGCCGCGTTCTCGAGGGCCTTGCGGGTGACGATGTCGCGCGGGCGGATGCGCTTCTCGATCAGATCCATGATCTGCTCGCCCGCGGTCATGCAGAACTTGTCGCGGATCTCGTACGGCGCCGGGGCGCCCGCCGAATAGGGCAGCGCGAGGCCGATCGCCTCGGACACCGTCGCCATGGTGTTGGCGGTGAATTGCGCGCCGCAGGCGCCGGCGGACGGGCAGGCGATCTGCTCGAGCTCCTCGAGGTCGGAATCCGACATGTCGCCGACCGAGTGCCGCCCGACCGCCTCGAAGACGTCCTGGACGGTGACCGGCCGGCCGCGGAAGGAGCCCGGCAGGATCGAGCCGCCGTAGATGAAGATCGAGGGCACGTTGAGGCGCACCATCGCCATCATCATGCCGGGCAGGGACTTGTCGCACCCCGCCATGCCGACGAGGGCGTCGTAGGCGTGGCCGCGCATGGTCAGCTCGACCGAATCCGCGATGACCTCGCGGGAGGGCAGCGAGGACTTCATCCCCTCGTGGCCCATGGCGATGCCGTCGGTGACCGTGATGGTGCAGAACTCCCGCGGCGTGCCGCCGGCGGCCGAGACGCCCTTCTTCACCGCCTGCGCCTGGCGCATGAGCGAGATGTTGCAGGGCGCGGCCTCGTTCCAGCAGGTCGCGACGCCGACCAGCGGCTGGTGGATCTGCGCCCGGGTCAGGCCCATGGCGTAGAGGTACGAGCGATGCGGCGCGCGCTCCGGCCCCTCCGTCACGTGGCGGCTCGGAAGCTTCGACTTGTCGATCACACGCGCGTCCATCGTACCACCCTGTTCTCTCGCCTCGATCCTCGTCCGCGGAAGCGGAACGGGTGATCTGCCACGCGGGCGCCGGGCGGCGCAAACGGCGCGAGGCAGCAAGAAGGCGGCCGACAGGGCCGCCCCGCACCCACGACGATCTTCTGTAAGGCCTTGAGAAAACAGCCTTTTCTTAGCCTCTCTATGTTGAAGAGGTTTATGGCGGGATCGGGGCGGAGGTTGGCTTGGCCGGGGGCAAGATCAGGATGATTTGCGGATGTTGCGAAGGCGCAACAGAGGCGGCCCGCGGGCCTCATCCCGTGTGCGAAAAAACATCCGGAAGGAGCCCGCTCGCGGCGAGGCGCGAGAGGTCCTCCGGCCGGTCGACGTCCCAGATCGTGCGCAGCTCGGCGAGCCGCAAGCCGGCTGCGGATGCGCGGGCGCGGGTGAGCGCCGCGACGGCGTCGCCGCCCCACGGCATCGCCTCGAAAAGGATCGGCAGCGGCCGGGTGGCCGCGATCAGGCCGTAGCCGCCGTCCTCCGCCGGGGCGATCGCCGCATCGGCGGTCTCGAGGGCGGCGGCCGCGTCGCGCAGGTCCTGCGGCTCCAGGCATGGGCAGTCGGTGCCGATCAGGACGAGGGGCCCGGCCGCGGCCGCGAAGGCGGCGAGCATGCGGCCGCCGAGATCGTCGGCGGGCTGCGGCCGCAGCGGGACGCCCGCCGCCGCGAAGGCGGGGTGGCTGCAATCGGGCGCGCACCACAGGGTCACGGGGCCGATCCCCGCCGCAAGGGCCGTTCGGACGGTTTTGGCGATCAGGCGCGCCTGGAGGTCCGCGGCGCCGTCGCGGCCGAGGGCCGGGATCAGGCGCGTCTTGGCGAGACCGGGGACCGGCGCCTTGGCGAGGATCGCGACCTCAGGCATCGGCGGGGCGGTCATAGGCCCGAGCGAGCCGGCGCGGATCGGCCCCGAGCCGGTAGGCGAGGCGCAGGCGCCACATCAGCAGGATGGTGCGAAGCACCCCGTGCGTCTCCCAGCGGCGCCCCGAGGTCGTGACCTTCGCCCGCAGGCACACGGGCGGAGAAAGGCGCTTCAGCGCCCGCGACAGGGCGATGTCCTCCATCAGCGGCTGGTCCGGATAGCCGCCGACGGCGGAAAACGCCTCGCGGGTGACGAAGATCGCCTGGTCGCCGGTGGCGATGCCGGTCGCCCGCGAGCGGGCGTTCATCATGCCCGCGACCACGGGAAGGAGCGGGTGGCGCCCGGCGATGCGCACGTCGAAACGGCCCCAGGCCCGTCGGCGGGCCGCGACCACCTCATCGACCATCGCATCCGCATTCTGCGGCAAGTCCGTGTCGGCATGGAGGAAAAGGAGGATTTTCCCGCGCGCCACGGCGGCCCCGGCATTCATCTGCGCGGCCCGCCCCCGGGGCGCCGAGAGGGCGAGGTCGGCGAAAGCCTTCGCCCGTTCGAGGGTCCCGTCGGTGCTGCCGCCGTCGACCACCACCACCTGCGCCCCGCGCGCCCGGAGGGGCACGAGCCGGGCGAGGTGGTCCGCGATCGCGGGCTCGTTGAGAACGGGGACGATGATCGACAGGCGCGTCACGCCGCCTTGTCCAGGGCACCGCCGCAGCTCGACCCCTGGCCCGCCGTGCAGCCGAAGCAATGGCCGGCGACCCGGATCGGCCGGCCCGCCGGATCCTCGACGAGGAGGTCGCGCAGATGGGGCCGCCCGCGACCCCCGAGGGGCAGCCGCAGCATCTGGTTGAAGTCGCAATCGTAGAGGAAGCCCTGCCAGTCGACGCTGACCAGCGTCCGGCACATGACGCCGGGCAGGTTCTCCGGCCGGTGGGCGGCGGCGAGGAGGGCCATGTAGGGCTCGAACTCGCCCTTCGAGACCAGCGTCGAGCCGAAGCGCTGGATCGGCATGTTGGCGAGCGCGAACAGGCCGTTGAAGACGATGCCGTGGCGCTCGGCGAGGACGCGGCGGTAATCCGCCTCGAGGGCCTCCTGGTTCGGCGGCAGGCTCGGTCCCTGCGGGTTGTAGACGAGGTTGAGGACGAGGCCCGAGCCCGGCGCCCCGTAGCCCACGCGGTTCAGCCGGCGCAGGCCCTCGAGGCTGCGCTCGAACACGCCCTTGCCCCGCTGCCGGTCGACGTTGTCGGGAAGGTAGCAGGGCAGCGACGCCACCACCTCCACCCCGTGACCGGCGAGGAAG
>DATLFZ010000223.1:0-16356 GCA_035540795.1 Beijerinckiaceae bacterium
GCCCGCCGGTCGGTCTCTTTCCCTGCAGATTTCCCTCAGAGCAGGGAATGCTTCTCGGATCCAGGCTCTCCCCGCGCGTCGCATTCCGCCGGCCTTCGGAGTATGGGAGCGGGACTCCAACCCGCTCCGGTCCCATGCCCCACGTCCTGAAGCTGTCCTGTCCCGATCGGCCCGGCATCGTCGCCGCGGTCTCGACCTTTCTGTTCGAGCAGCGCTGCAACATCCTGGACGCGCAGCAGTTCGATGATGCCGAGACCGGGCGCTTCTTCATGCGGGTGGTGTTCGCCCGGCTCGACGCGGCGCCCGCGGGCGAGGACATCCGGGCCGGGTTCGGCGACGTCGCCGGCCGGTTCGGCATGGAGTTCTCGCTGCGCGGGACGGGGGAGCGCAGCCGGGTGATGCTGCTCGTCTCCAAGTTCGACCATTGCCTCGCCGACCTCCTCTACCGCTGGCGCATCGGCGAACTCGCCATGGACCCGGTCGCGATCGTCTCGAACCATCCCCGGGAGCACTTCGCCCATCACGACCTCACGGGGGTGCCCTTCCACCACCTGCCGGTCGCCCGCGACACCAAGCTCGAACAGGAGACGGCGCTCTGGAACCTGGTGCGCGAGACCCGCACCGACCTCGTCGTGCTCGCCCGCTACATGCAGGTCCTCTCGGACGGGCTCGCGGCGAAGCTCGCCGGGCGCTGCATCAACATCCACCATTCCTTCCTGCCCGGCTTCAAGGGGGCGAAGCCCTATCACCAGGCCCATGCCCGCGGGGTGAAGGTGATCGGGGCGACGGCGCACTACGTCACCTCCGAGCTCGACGAGGGCCCGATCATCGAGCAGGACATCGAGCGCATCAGCCACCGCGACACGCCGGACGACCTCGTGCGCAAAGGGCGCGACATCGAGCGCCGGGTCCTCGCCCGCGCCGTGCGCTACCACATCGAGGACCGGGTCATCCCGAACGGGCGCAAGACGGTGGTGTTCACCGATTGAGGGCCCGGAAGGGCCGGTTCAGGCGGCGGCCGCCTCGTCCATGCGCCGGGCGACGAGGGCGCGCAGGGACCGCAGGTCCTTGACGAAGGCGCGGATCCCTTCGGCGAGCTTCTCCGTCGCCATGGCGTCCTCGTTGAGGGCGAAGCGGAACGCCTTCTCGTCGAGGTTCAGGCGCGCGGGCGCGCCCTCCGTGGCGGTGGGCGACAGACGACGGGGGAGCTCGCCCTTCGCCGCGGCGAGCTCGTCGAGGAGCGCCGGCGAGATGGTGAGCCGGTCGCAGCCGGCGAGCGCCTCGATCTCGCCTGCGTTGCGGAACGAGGCGCCCATCACCACCGTGTCGATCCCGTGCGCCTTGTAATAGGCGTAGATGGTGCGCACCGACTGCACGCCCGGATCGCTCTCGCCGGTATAGGGGCCGCCGCCGTTCTTGACGTGCCAGTCGAGGATGCGGCCGACGAAGGGCGAGATCAGGAACACCCGGGCGTCGGCGCAGGCCGCCGCCTGCACCAGCGAGAACAGGAGGGTGAGGTTGCAGTCGATGCCCTCCCGCTGGAGGATCTCGGCCGCGCGGATGCCTTCCCAGGTCGAGGCGATCTTGATGAGGATGCGCTCCCGCGACACGCCGCGCTCGGCATAGGCCGCGACGATGGCGCGGGCCTTCTCGACCGTTCCTCGCGTGTCGAAGGAGAGGTCGGCGTCGACCTCGGTCGAGACCCGGCCGGGCACGATGCCCGCGAGCTCGGCCCCGAAGGCGACGGCGAGCCGGTCGCAGATCGCGGACACCCGCGCCTCGCGGCTGCCGCCCCGGCCACGGCCCCAGCGCAGGGCCTCTTCTAGGAAGGCGGCGTAGGCGGGCATCTCGACCGCCTTGAGGAGCAGGGTCGGGTTGGTGGTGCAGTCCTGCGGCTTCAGGCGGCGCACCGCCTCGACGTCGCCGGTGTCGGCGACGATCACCGTCATGTCGCGCAACTGGTCGAGCTTGGATGCCATCGGAGCCCTCGTCCGCCTCGTCGGGCCCCTTATCGCGAAAGGGCGGGAGCGGGAAGGGCCGGCGCGCGAGGGGAGGGGACCGGCGAGGGCGCGGACCGGCCGCGGGCGGCGCCTCAGTCCTTCTCCGGCGCCTCGAGGGTCGAGAGCGCCCGGGCGACCGCCTCGCCGGCGACCGCATGGCCGAGCTCGTTCCAATGCATGTCGACCGCGAATTCGAAGCGCCGCCGGTGCGTGCGCCAATGCTCGGCGAAGACCGGGTGCAGGTCGAGGAAGGCCACCCGGTGCCGGGCGGCGGCCTCCCGGGCGATGCGGTTGAGGACGAGGGTCGGGCTGCGCTCCTGGCCGGAATAGATCGCCGTGCGATCGCCGTCGATGGCGACGAGCAGCTTCACCCCGGCGTTGCGGGCGAGGGCGGCGATGCGGCCGAGGACGTGGTCCGTGGCCGCGGCGATCTCGGTCTCGAGGGGGATCGGCGGCTCCGCCCGGGCCTGCGGCAGGAACAGGTCGACGAGGAGCTGCGGCCGCACGAGCCAGCGGTTGCGGAAGAAGCGCACCGTCGCCGTGTGCCGCAGCCATTCGAGGGCGCCCGGCCGCCACGGCTCCGGCGGGATCTCGGCGACGACCCGGTCCCCCGCGACCTCGAGCTTACGGAAGCTCGACGTGTAGCGGCCCTGCTTGAACGCGAAGGACTCGTCGAAGTCGTTGTGGATGAGCAGCACGACGATCGCGTCGGGGCGGTAGTCGAGCACTTCGCGCTCGATCATGTGCAGGTAC
Organism: Beijerinckiaceae bacterium; assembly: GCA_035540795.1. GTDB lineage: Bacteria > Pseudomonadota > Alphaproteobacteria > Rhizobiales > Beijerinckiaceae > JAJKJG01. The sequence continues at coordinate 2,754 of DATLFZ010000223.1, forward strand.
TGGCTCATCGGCGCGCCGCTGATCGCGAAGCGATAGGCCTCCGCCGGTCCCGGCCGGAGCCGCGCCGCGTGCTCCGCGAGGCTCGCGTCGAAGGGAACCTGCAGCGCCTCGACGAAGCTGTCGCCGACGAACGCGATGCGCTCGACCCCCGGCCGACGCGGCAGGGCGTAGTCCCCGATTCCGGAGTTCCAGCCCTGGGCGTTGATGGCGAAGGGGGCGGCGATCTCGTCGTGCACCCGCCAGATCCCGCGCTGGTTCGGGGCATTGCGCACGATCTCGTTGCGGAAGTCGTTGCGCGGCACGTCGCTCGCGAGCCAGACGAACCGGAACACCACGAGCTCGCACAGGAGCAGGAAGCCGAGCACCGCCGCCGCGGAGACGCCGAGATTGACGAGCCACTCGCGGCGGGCGCGCATCGGGCAAGCTCTCCTTCAGCGTCGAGGGGGGCGGCCGAATCCGCCGCGGCGCCCGCGTCCGGGCGCGGCCTGGGATGGCGGCGGATACACGAGGCGAGGGGGAGGGGCAAGGAACGGGCCGGTTGCATGGCGCTCCGAAGGTCTCTCCAGAGAGGGGGCCGGATTGCGTGGAACTCCATTCCGCGATATGGAACGCGGCGGGAGGAGCCATGGCCCTGTCCCTGGTCGCGATGGAGGCTGAGAGCGGGCGCGAGGTACCCGGCGCGCAGGCGCTGCGGCGCGGCCTGTCCCTGCTCGACATCGTCGCGCAGAGCCCCCGCCCGCTCCGGTTCGGGGAGATCGCCGAGCGCGCCAACCTGCCGAAGGGCACCGCCCACCGCATGCTCGCGACGCTGATCGAGGCGGGGCTCCTGCGCGTCGACGAACGCGACCAGACCTACCGCCTCGGGTTCCGCCTGTTCGAGATGGCCCACCGGGTCTGGAACGCCTTCGACCTGCGCGGCGCCGCCGAGCCCGAGCTCGAGCGCCTCGCGCAGGCGACCGGGGAGGCGGTCCGCCTCGCCGTCCTGCAGGGGACCGAGGTCCTCTATGTGGACCAGCGGGAGGTGCCGCAGCCGGTGCGCCTCGCCAACGGGGTCGGCGCGCGGGCCTCGTGCCACGCGAGCGGCGCCGGCAAGGCTCTCCTCGCCTTCCTGCGGCCGCAGGAGCGGGAGCGGATCGCCCGGGCGGAGCTCGCCGCCTACACGCCCCGGACCATCACCGACCGCAAGGCCCTCGAGCGCGAGCTCGACCTGACCCGGGCCCGCGGCTACGCGGTCTCGTTCGAGGAGCAGGTCACGGGCGTGGCCTCCGTCGCCGCGCCCATCCTCGACCATCGGGCCGAGGCGATCGGCGCCGTCGCCGTGGTCGGCCCCGCCTACCGGCTCGACCTCGACCGGCTGCACGGCTTCGGCCGCGACGTCATGGAGGCCGCGCGGCGCATCTCGGGCAACGCCGGCCAGATCGCGGTCTCGCTGGACACCGCCCCGCGCCCGCACGCGGCCGAGGACGTGGCGGTGGCGATCCCGTCCACCTGCTTCCTCGGCGAGGGGCCGGTCTGGCTCGCCGAGGAGGGGCGCCTCGCCTTCGTCGACATCCTGGCGCCGGCGGTGCATCTCGGCACCCCAGGCGGAGCGCTTTCGACCCACCGCATGGGCGAGCTCGTCGGCGCGGTGGCGCCGCGCCGGGGCGGCGGCTTCGTCGCCGCCATGCAGAGCGGCTTCTTCGCCCTGAATCTCGCCTCCGGGGAGAGCCGCCTCCTCGCCGCGCCCGAGGCCGACAAGCCGGGCAACCGCTTCAACGACGGCAAGGTCGACCGGGCCGGCCGGTTCTGGGCCGGAACCATGGCCATGTCCCCGGTCCAGGGCGAAGGCGCCCTCTACCGGCTCGACCCGGACGGGCGCGTGAGCCGCATGGACCACGGCTTCACCGTCTCGAACGGCCTCGGCTGGAGCCCGGACGATCGCCGCCTCTACTTCACGGATTCCGGCCCGCGGCGGATCTTCGTCTACGATTTCGACCTCGCCTCGGGCGCCGTCGCCAACCGCCGCCTGTTCGCGCAGGTGCCGGAGGGCGCGGGCGTCCCGGACGGGCTCGCCGTCGACGCGGAGGGGTTCGTGTGGAGCGCGCACTGGGACGGCTGGTGCATCACCCGCTACGATCCGGACGGGCGCATCGACCGGGTCGTGCACCTGCCGGTGCCGCGCCCGACGAGCTGCGCCTTCGGCGGGCCCGACCTCTCGACGCTGTTCATCACCACCGCCCGGATCCGCCTCTCCGCCCGCCAGCTCGCGGAGGCGCCGCTCTCCGGCAGCGTCCTCTCCCTCGAGGCCGGCGTGCGCGGGCAACCCGAAACCCCTTTCGCAGGCTGACATGCTGACCGGCGTCTTCCCCGTCCTGCCGACCCCGTTCACGCCCGAAGGCGCGGTGGACGAGGCCGCCTTCCTGCGCCTCGTCGACTTCGCTCTCGCCTGCGGCGTCGACGGGCTCGTCTTCCCCGGCATGGCGAGCGAGGTCGAGACGCTGAGCCCGCAGGAGCGCGCATCCCTCGTGGCGGCGCTGGGGAAGCGGCTCGCCGGGCGCGTGCCGTTCATCGTCGGCGCCAGCGACGCCGATCCGGAGCGCGCCGCGGCCCGCGCAGAGGAAGGCCGCGCGGCCGGGGCCGTCGCCGCCATGGTGATGGCGCCGAACCCGCTCGGCCGGGACGTCGGCCGCCAAACCGCCTTCTACGCCGCGGTCGCGGGCGGGACGCGGCTGCCGCTGATGCTCCAGAACGCCCCCGCGCCCATGGGCGCCGGGCTCGACCCCGCCGAGGTGGCGGCGGTGGCGCGCGCGGTGGAGGCGGTGCGCTTCGTCAAGGAGGAGACCCTGCCCTGCGGCCAGCACGTCACCCGCATCCTCGAGGCGGCGGGCGGCGCCCTCGACGCGGTCTATGGCGGGGCGGGGGCGCGCTACGTCCTCGACGAGCTCGCGCGGGGCGCCGCCGGCACCATGCCGGCCCTCGAACTCGCCGACGTGCACGTCGACCTGATGGCCGCCTGGCGGCGCGGCGACCGGGCCGGGGCGCGCCGGCTCTACACGGCGAGCCTGCCGCTCCTCGTCGTCCAGATGGTCTTTCGAGTGCGCCTGACGAAGGAGGTGCTGCGCCGGCGCGGCCTCCTCGCCTCGACCGTCGCCCGGGCCGCCGGCCCGGTCCTCGACGCCGGCGACCTCGCCGAGATCGACGCGCTCCTCGCCGAGGCGGGCCCGATCTTCCGCCTCCACCCGCCGGGGGCAGCCGCATGAACGCGCTCGACGCCATCCGTGCGGTCGAGACCTTCGTCGTCTCGATCCCCCGCGACGTGCCCTATCTCGGGCCGCTGCGGGAAGGCGAGTCGATCAACGCCAAGGGCTACCTCGTCCGGCGCGGCAACCGCACGATCTACCCGTCGACCGACATGTCGGTGATCGTGAAGGTGACCGGCGAATCCGGCCGCGTCGGCTGGGGCGAAAGCTTCGGGGTCGCCGCGCCGCAGGCCGTCAAGGCGATCCTCGACGAGCTCCTGGGACCGGTGGTCCTCGGCCGCGATCCGGCCGACGCGGTCGTCGTCCACGAGGATCTCTACGACCTGATGCGGGTGCGCGGCTTCTTCGGCGGCTACTACGCCGACGCGCTGGCGGGCCTCGACATCGCCCTGTGGGACCTGTTCGGCAAGGCGCTCGGCCGGCCGCTGTGCCAGCTGCTCGGCGGGGCCCGCCGCACGCGCGTCCCGGCCTACGTCTCGGGCCTGCCGAAGGCGACCCTGCGGGAGCGCTGCGATCTCGCCGTCGAATGGGTGGCGAAGGGCTACAAGGGCGTGAAGTTCGCGGGTGCGGTCTCGGACGAGGGCATCGTGCGGGAATTCGCGGCCTTGCGCGAGGCGGTCGGTCCGGAGGTCGACCTCATGGTCGACCTGCACTGGAAATTCACCGCCGCCGAGGCGATCAGCCTGATCCGCCGGCTCGAGCCGCACCGGCCCTATTTCGTCGAGGCGCCGTGCGAGCCCGAGGACCTGCCGGGCCAGGCCCGGGTCGCCGCCGCCATCGGCGTGCCGCTGGCCCTCGGCGAGGAATGGCGCACCGCCTTCGAGGTCCGGCCCAGGCTCGAGGCGCGGGCCATGAGCATCGTGCAGCCCGAGATGGGCCATACCGGCCTGACCGAGTTTCTGCAGATCGGCCGCATGGCGCAGGCCTTCCACGTGGACACGATCCCGCACGCCACCGTCGGCATCGGCCTGTTCATGGCGGCGAGCCTGCACGCCTCGGCGAGCCTGAAGCGGGTGCCCTATCACGAGTACCAGCACTCGATCTTCGACAAGAACCTGGCCCTCGTGACCGGCGACATGGCCTGCGCCGACGGACACTTCCACGTGCCCACCGGGCCCGGGCTCGGCGTCGAGCCGGCGCCCGCTTTGTTCGACCACGTGATCGGATGACGGAACCGCCCGCGGGAGACGGGCGAAAGAAGGAGGAGACGATGACCCTGAAGGCACTCGCCGCGGCCGGCCTGATCGGCCTTTCCACGCTCACCGGCGCCGCCGCCCAGCAGCGCGCGATCACCCTCGACTTCCCGAGCTGGCAGGCGGAGGAACCCGGCGTCTCGCGCTGGTGGAAGGGCCTCGTCGAGGAGTTCGAGGCCAAGAACCCGAACGTGAAGATCAACCTCTACTCGATCCCGTTCGCGCAATACGTCCAGCAGATGACGGTGCGCTTCGCCGGCAACAACCCGCCGGACATCGTCCACCTGCCGACGCGCAACTTCGCCGCCTTCGCCTCGCAGGGCTGGCTCCTGCCGCTCGACGACCGGCTCGCCAAGACCGACATTCCGCAGAGCTGGACGCCCCTGCAGGGCGAGATGCAGTGGGAGGGCAAGACGCAGGGCGTCCTGCTCATGGGCTACGGCAGCCTGCTCTACTACAACGAACAGCTCCTGAAGGAGGCCGGGCTCGGCGTGCCGACGACGCCGCAGGAATGGCTCGCGGCCATCGAGAAGACGACGCAGCGCGACAAGGGCCAGTTCGGCCTCGTCGCCACCTCCGTCGAGCACCCGAACCTCGTCGTCGAGGCGGGCACCTGGGTGATGGGCCAGGGCGCCGACTTCATCGGCAAGAACCGCTACACCTTCACCGACCCGAAGGTGGTGGCCGCGGTCGAGCAGTACCGCCAGTCCATGCGCAACGCGCCCCCCGGCACCAACTCCACCGTCGCCCGCCAGCTCTTCCTCGACGGCAAGGCGACCTTCCTGCGCGACGGGCCGTGGGTGTGGGCGTTCATCGAGAAGGCGCCGGAGGCGACGCGGCCGCATCTCAAGGTCGCCCGGGTGCCCTTCCCGCACGTGACCGGCGGCGCCTCCAACAGCCTGCACATGGCCGAGCGCCTCGCCCCCGAGAAGCGCGACCTCGTCTGGCAGTTCATCGAGCTCGCCGCCTCGCCGAAATGGCAGGAGCAGTACATCATCCTGTCCGCCTCGCCGGCGCCGCGGAAGGGCGTCGTGACGGAGGAGACGGCCAAGCGCCTGCCGCACCTCAAGCTGATCCAGGATTCGGCCGCCGCGGCGGTGTCGGTGTTCCCGAGCCATCCGAAGATCCAGGAGAGCTACAACGAATACGCCAGCATCTTCGGGCGGGCGATGATGCGGCTCGTCTCGACCCAGGAGCCGACGCAGCAGATCCTCGGAAACCTCGAGCGCGACCTGCAGCGCGCGATCCCGCTCGACTGACCCGATGCGGCCCCGGCGCGAGGCGGCGATCGCCTACGGGCTGCTCACGCCGGCGATCCTGCTCGTCGGCGGCTTCGTCCTCTACCCGCTCTGGGTGGTGGTCGCGACGAGCCTGCGGGAGGGTCGGGCGCCGAACGTCGCCCGGCTCGACCGGCTGCCGCTCGGCCTCGGCAACTACTGGCGGGCGCTCGGCGACGAGGTCGTCTGGCACAGCGCCGGCGTCACCGCCCTCTACGCGGTCGGGGTGATCGCCCCGGCCTTTCTGATCGGGCTCTCCCTCGCCCTCCTCCTCGACCGGGACTTTCCGGGCCGGCGGTGGCTGCGCACGGCGATGCTCATGCCCTGGGCGGTGCCCGGGGTGGTGGCGGCGATCGCCTTCCTGTGGATGTTCGACGCCTCCTACGGCGTCGTGAACGCCGGCCTGCGCCGGGCCGGGCTGATCACCCAGGACATCGCCTGGTTCGTGCGGGACGACACGGCGCTCCTGGCTGTCATCCTGCCGACGATCTGGAAATGCTTCCCGTTCTTCGTCCTGACCCTCCTCGCGGCGCTCCAGGCGGTGCCCGAGCAGCTGCACGAGGCCGCCAAGATGGACGGGGCGACGCCCTGGCAGCGCTTCCGGTTCGTGACCTGGCCCGGCATCCGCGGCGCCGCGGCGCTCGCGCTGATCCTGCAGACCCTGTGGGTGATCAAGGAGTTCGACATCATCTACGCGACGACCGGAGGCGGGCCCTCGCGGGCGACGCAGACCCTGTCGCTCCTCGTCTACGAGGAGGCCTTCCAGTTCTTCCGGCTCGGCTACGCCTCGGCCATCGGCGTGCTGCTGCTGCTGGTCTGCGCCGTCCTCGCGGTCCTGTCCCTGCGCTGGTCGCGGGGCGGCTATTACGGCTGACCCCATGCGGTCCCGGCTTCTCACCTTCGTGACGGCGCTCGCGGTCGCCGCGATCATGCTTTTTCCCGTCTACTGGATGGTGCTGACCTCGATCCTGCCGACCGCGCTCACCCTGTCCCGCGAGCCGCCGCTCGTCCCGCCGCTCGGGGCCGTCACCTTCGACGCCTATGTGGGCGTGTTCCTGCGCAAGCCGATGCTGACCTGGCTGTTCAACAGCGTCACCGTGACCGGGGCGACCATGCTCCTGACGATCACGGTCTCGGCCATGGCCGGCTACAGCCTGTCGCGCTACCGCACGGCGGCGCAGCAGGGCGCCGGCTTCGCCCTCCTGGCGAGCAAGATGCTGCCGCCGGCCCTGATCGTGATCCCGTTCTTCATCCTGTTCTCGTTGACCGGGCTGATCGAGACCCGCACCGGGCTCGTGCTGGCCCTGTCGGCCTCCGCGACCCCCTTCGCCGCCTGGATGCTGAAGGGCTTCTTCGACGCCGTGCCGCGGGAGCTCGAACAGGCGGCGATGATCGACGGCTGCAACGAGGCGCAGGCCTTCTGGCACGTGGTCCTGCCGATCGTGAAGCCGGGGCTCGCGGCGGTCGCCGCCTACGTCGCCATCGTCACCTGGGCCGACCTCATCCTCGCCCGGACCCTGATGAGCCGGCCTGAGAACTGGCTCGTCACCGTCGGCCTGCAATCCTTCACCGGCGAGTACCTCGTCGACTGGGCCGCGCTGATGGCGGCGGCGACGATCTCCCTCGCCCCGGTGATGATCCTGTTCTTCGTGCTCGAACCCTTCCTCGCCAAGGGCATGACGCAGGGCGCGATGTCGAACTGAAGGGGAGGGGCCGGCGGTCCGGACCGCGCCTCAAGCGCCCGGCCGCTCGCCGGGGATCACGCCCTTGCGGATCAGGAAGCAGCCGTAGGGGCGCGGATCCCCCGCCTGGACCACGGCGAAGGCCCGCTTGGCCGCCGCATAGAAGGCGAAGCGCTCGAGTGCCGCGAGCGCGACCGGGCGGCCGGCGGCGCGCTCCATCGCGAGCCGGGTCGCCTCCTGGACCGCCGGCACGGCCGCCGCGTCGCCCACGACCTCCATCCGCCGGACCGGGTCCGGCTCGAAATCGTCGAGGGGCAGCACCGACAGGATCGCGGCGGCGGCCCGGTCGATGGCGATTCCGGGCAGGCGCACCAGGCGTCCCGACGTGGTGGCGCGGGCGATGGTCTCGGCCGGGTGGTTGGCGTCGACGAGCGCGAGGTCGTCGCCGTGCCCCATGGCGGCGAGCACCCACAACAGGTCTGGCGACAGGAGCGGATCGAGACCTTTCAGCATCCGCGCCTCCCCAGGTAGACCCGCGCCGCGGTGCCGCCGAGGACCGCCGCCCGCTCCGCCGCCGACAGTCCGCCGAGGAGCGCGAGGCTCGCGGCGCGCCAGCTGTCGTAGCCGCCGGCGACGTCGACGACGGGCCAGTCCGAGCCCCACATCAGCCGCTCCGGCCCGAAGGCGACGAGGACGTGCGCGACGTAGGGGCGAAGGTCCGCGCCGGTCCAGCCCGGCTTGGCCTCGGTGACGAGGCCGGACAGCTTGCAGAAGACGTTCGGCCGGGCGGCGAGCGCGGCCATGCCGGCCCGCCAGGGATCGAGCCGGCGGGCCCGGATCTCCGGCTTCGCCAGGTGGTCGATCACGATGGCGAGGTCCGGATGCCGTTCGGCGACGACGAGGAGGCGCGGCAGGTGCCGCGGCAGGACGAGCGCGTCGAACACGAGCCCGTGCGCCGCGAGGGCCCGGAAGGCGGGCGCGAGCCCGGGCCGCACCAGCCAGTCGTCGTCGGCGATGTCCTGGACCATGGGGCGCAGGCCGACGAGGCGCGCCTCGCGGGCGAGGTCGGCGATGGTCGCGGCGGCGTCGGGCGCGGAAAGGTCGGCCCAGCCGACCACGCCGGCGACGAAGGGCGTGCGGGCGGCGACGTCGAGGAGGAAGCGGGTCTCGGCGACCGTCGGCGCCGCCTGCACGAGGATCGTGCGTTCGATCCCGTGCAGGGCGAGGAGCCGGGCGAGGTCGTCCGGCGAAAAGTCCCGGTGGATCGGGGCGAGCGCCGGGCCGAGCCAGCCGTAATCGCCCCGGTCGAGGCGCCAGAAATGCTGGTGGGCGTCGATCACGGGGTCGGCGCCGCCGGATCGAGGAGCCCCTCGGCCTTGAGGTCGCGCCACAGGCCGGAGGGGATCCTGGCGTCGAGCGCGGCGAGGTTTCGCGCGACCTCCGTCGGGGTCACCGCGCCGAGGATCACCGAGGCGACCGCCGGATGGGCGAGGGCGAAGTGCAGGGCCGCCTCCGGCAAGGCGACGGCGTGGGCGCGGCAGATCGCCTCGATGCGCCCGACCCGCTCGAGGATGGCCGGCGGCGCGGGCTTGTAGTTGTAGCGCGCCCCCGGCACCGGCCCGGTCGCCAGGATGCCCGAATTGAACACGCCGCCGAGCATGACGCCGATCCCCCGCGCCTCCGCCAGCGGCAGGAACGCGGAAAGGGCCGGCTGCTCGAGCAGGGAGTAGCGGCCGGCGAGCAGCATGCAGTCGAAATCGCCGGCCTGCGCGAAGCGCACGCACATCTCGGCCTCGTTGAGCCCGACGCCGATGGCGCGCACCGCGCCTTCCGCCCGCAGCCGGTCGAGGGCGCGGTAGGCGCCCTCCATCGCCTCCCGGAAGCGCGCCTCGATCGCCTCCGGCCCGTGCGTCCACACGTCGACGTCGTGGATGAGGAGGATGTCGATGCGGTCGAGGCCGAGGCGCAGGAGCGACTGCTCGAAGGAACGCAGGGTTCCGTCGTAGGAATAGTCGAGCACGGCCCGGTGCGGCACGCCGCCCGCGAAGCCGGGCGCGGCGACCCCGACGCCGGTCGCGGACCCGCCGGCGGCGCGCGGGTCCATCCAGCGCCCGACCTTGGTCGAGAGCACGAACTTTTCGCGCGGCGCCCTTCGCAGGGCGGCGCCGCAACGCAGCTCGGCGAGGCCGTTGCCGTAATGCGGCGAGGTGTCGAACAGGGTGACGCCGCCCGCCAGCGCCGCCGCGACGGTGGCGAAAGCCGTCTCCTCGTCGAGGCGGGCGTAGAGGTCCCCGAGTGGCGCGCTGCCGAAACCGAGGATCGAGACCGGAATCTTGGTGCGCCCGAGCGCGCGCGTCTGCATGCTCACCCCTTGTAGCCGAACAGCCGCGGCAGCCAGAGCACGATGTCGGGCACGAGCACCATCACCAGCAGCGCGGCGACCAGGATCCCGACGAAGACCCAGATCTCCCGGATGATGTCGCGCAACGGGATGCCGGTGATCCCGCTGATCACGAACAGCAGCACGCCGTAGGGCGGCGTGATCAGCCCGATCATGATGTTGACCACGATCACCACGCCGAAATGGACGAGGTCGATGCCGAGCGCCCGCGCTGCCGGCAGGAACAGGGGCACCATCACGAGGAGCAGGGTGGTGGCATCGAACAGGCAGCCGAGGGCCAGGAAGAGCAGGTTGACCAGCAGCAGGAAGACGAGCGGCGAGACGTCGACGCCCTGCATCAGCCGGGCGACCTGCTCGGGCAGGCGCTCGGAGGCGACGATGTAGTTGAAGATCATCGCGCCGCCGATGAGGAGCGCCACCACGCTCGTCGCCTTGGAGGACTCGACCAGCACCGAAAAGCCGTCGCGCCAGGACAGCTCGCGGTAGAGGAGGACGGCGAGGGCGACCGCATAAGCGGCGGCGATGGCGGCGGCCTCGGTCGGCGTCGTCGCGCCCCCGTAGATGCAGTAGAGCAGGATCACCGGCATCATCAGGGCCGGGAAAGCCTGTGCCGAGGCCCGCGGCAGCTCGCGCAAGGGGAGCGGCTCGCCGCGCGGGAAATCGCGGCGCCGGGCGATGACCGCGATCAGCGCCATCTGGGCGAGGCCCATCAGCAGGCCCGGGACCACGCCGGCGAGAAAAAGGTAGCCGACCGAGGTGTCGGCGATCACCGCGTAGATGATCATCGGGATCGAGGGCGGGATGATCGGCCCGATGGTCGCCGAGGCGGCGGTGACCGCGGCGGCGAAGCCGGGCGGAATACGCCCCTGCCGGATCATCATGTGGATGACGAGCTTGCCGGGCCCGGCCGCGTCGGCGATGGCCGAGCCCGACATGCCCGAGAAGATGATGCTGACCAGGATGTCGACCTGGGCGAGCCCGCCCCGGAAGCGCCCGACCAGAACCTGGCAGAACTGGAACAGCCGGTCGGACACGCCGCTCGCGTTCATCACGTTCGCGGCCAGGATGAACAGCGGCACCGCCAGCAGCACGAAGGAATCGTAGAGCCCGTTGAGGATCTGCTCGGCGAACAGGCCGACGTCGCGCCCGGTCGCGAACAGGTAGGCGATCGAGGCGACGAACATGGCGTAGGCGACCGGCATGCCGAGCGCGGCGAGGCCGAAGAAGCCGATCAGGGTCGCGAGGAAGGCGAGGCTCATTCGGGCTTCGTCCCGTCCTCGACCTCGTCGCGCCAGGCGGGCCCGAGGAGGCGCACGAGGCGCCAAGCCGCCGCGGCCGCCACCGCGGCCATGAACAGGGCGAAGATCGAGTACAGGAGGTCGACCCGCAGGCGCAGGATCGCCGTCTTCTCGATCCGCATGAAGGCGATGTAGTCGACGTTCTTGGGCAGCGCCGCCACGAAGGCGACGCCGACGAGGGCGGTCATCACGATGGCGAGCCGCCGCCTTGCGGGAAGCGGCAGCGACACGAACAGCATGTCGAAGGCGATGTGGTCGCGCTCCCGCAGGAGGAAGGCGCCGCACCAGAACACGACCCAAAGATAGACGACGACCACCAGCTCCTGCGTCCAGGTCACCGGGTCGTTGAGCACGTAGCGCGTGAAGACCTGGAGCAGGAACGCGCAGAACATCGCCGTGAACAGGAGCGCGGCGACGAGCTCGGCGAGAAAGCGCAGGCGCCGGCGGAGGGTCATGCGGCCGTCGGAGGAGGCCGGCACCGGCGGACCGGCGCCGGGAGGGGGTCACTTCACCGCGTTGATGCGCTCGACCATGCCCTTGGGCCAGCTCTTCGAGAATTCCGAGGCGAGATAGGCCTTCTGGACCTGGTTGCGGAAGGCTTCCAGGTCCGGCTTGTAGACCTTGAGCCCCTGCTGCTTGAGGAAGGCGACGAGCTCGGCCTCGTCCTTCATGCGGTTCTCGTTGTTCCAGGCGACGGCGGCCTGCGCGGCGGCCTGGACCGCCTCCTTCTGCTTGGCGTCGAGCTTGTTCCAGGTCGAGCCGGCAAGCGCGAGGAAGATCGCGTCGACCAGGTGGTCGGTGAGCACGATCTGCTTCGTCACCTCGTAGAACTTCGCCGCCTTGACCGTCGGCAGGGGGTTGTCCTGGCCGTCGACCGCCCCCGTCTGCAGGGCGGTGTAGATCTCGCCGAAGGCGAGCGGCAGCGGGTTCGCCCCGAGCGCCTTGCCGAGGAACAGCCAGGTGTCGGCCGCCGGCATGCGCAGCTTGACGCCGGCGAGGTCGGCCGGGGTCTTGATCTCCTTCTCCCCGCGCAGGTTCAGCTGGCGGGTGCCGAGATAGCCGACCGCGAGGACCCGGATGCCCATCTTGTCCTCGACGAGCTTGTACATCTCCTGGCCGATGTCGCCGGAAAAGACCTTCTGCTGGTGCTCGGGGTCGCGCAGCAGGTAGCCGGCGGTGAAGATCGACCATTCCGGGATCTGCTTGGCGATGTCGAAGGCGGAGATCATCGCCATTTCGAGGTTGCCGCGCTGCATGGCGGCGGGCTCGGCGCCCTGCTTGAACAGGGTGCCGTTGAGGTGGATCTCCACGTCGAACTGGCCGGGCGCGCGCTTGGCGAGCTCGTCCCGGAACACCGGCAGCATGCGGGCGTGCCAGTCGGCCTCGACCGCCGGCGTGGAGATGCGCAGCTTGACCGGCGTCTGCGCGTCGGCGGGGGCGCCGAGGGCGAGTCCCGCCGCGAGGGCGGCCCCGAACACGGCGCGGCGAGAAAGGTGAAGCGTCATGGGTCCCTCCCTGGCGCCCGCTCCGCGGCGGGCTCGTGCGGCCAGAGTAGCGGCTTGCGGGCGCATCGACTACTGGCCACCATGGCGGCCCACCGCGAACGGACCGCCATGTCAAAGACCGCCCTCGGCCTCTCCTGCGCCCTCGCCATGCCCTTCCGGGCCGACGGCGGCCTCGACCTGCCGCGCCTCGTCGCGCACGCCCGCCGGGTCCTCGCGGAGGGGTGCGGCAGCGTCACCGCCTTCGGCACGACCGGGGAGGGGCCGTCCCTGTCGCTCGCCGACCGCGCCGCCGTGCTCGACGCCTTCGCGTCCGCGGGCTTCGACTTCGCGCGCACGGTGCTCGGCGGCGTCTCGGCCTGCACGGTCGAGGACGCGGCGGCGCAGGCCGACCTCCTCTACGGCGCCGGCTGCCGCGCGGTGCTGCTCGCGCCGCCCTTCTACTTCAAGGGCGTGACCGACGACGGGCTGTTCGCCTGGTTCGCCGCCCTGTTCGACCGGCTCGGCGGGCGGGCGCGGGACGTCATCCTCTACCACATCCCGTCGGTGACGCAGGCGCCGCTCTCGCTCGCCCTCGTCGCCCGCCTGAAGGACGAATTCCCGCAGGTCGTCGTCGGCGTGAAGGATTCTTCGGGCGACTGGACGTATACCCAGGCCCTCCTCGAATCCCGGCCCGACCTCGCCGTGTTGGTCGGGGACGAGCGCGACCTCGCCCGCGCCGCCGCCCGCGGCGCGCAGGGCTCGATCTCGGGCCTCGCCAACCTCTTTCCGGGCACGCAGCTCCCGCTCGTCGCCGGCCGCGACGATCCCCGCGTCGGCGCCCTCGTCGACGAGGTCCTGCGCTTCCCGGTGACCCCCGCGGTCAAGGCGCTGATCGCCCATCGCACCGGAGACCCCGGCTGGTCGCGGGTGCGAGCGCCCCTCGTGCCGCTGTCGGAGGCGGACGCCGCCTGGCTCGCCGCCCGCCTCGACACGCTCTTCGCCGCCGCGCCCGCCTGACCGGCTCAGACG
>DATLFZ010000224.1:0-3976 GCA_035540795.1 Beijerinckiaceae bacterium
GACGGCGCCCGCCCGGTCGCGCAGCCAGACGGGCTGCGGCACCGCGTCGAGGAGCCCGCGCAGGCCCGCGATCTCGGTCCGGTCGCGGGCGAGGTCCTCCTCGAGGCGCAGCCGCTCGAGGCGTTCGCCGGTGACGTCGCGCAGGCGCAGCAGGGCGCTGCCGCCGACGGTGCGCCCCTCCGCCTCCACGAAACGGCGGCCGCTCGTGTGCAGGATGGTGCGAAAACCCTCGCCGCGGGAGCGCAGGCGCTCGACCGCCCCTTCGAGGGTCGCCGCCTCGGCGCCTGGAAGCCAGGTGCCGAAGGCGAGGACGCGCCGGGGCGACTTCGCCTCCACCACCCCGGGATCGCCCTCGACCCGCGGCTCCTCGGTCCGATCGGTCCAGGTGACGAGGATCTGCGCCTCGGATCCGAGCAGGAGCGCGGCCCGGTCGTCGGCGCCGGCGAGCGCGGCGAGTTCCGCCCGCAGGGCGCCTTCGCGCTGCGCCCAGCGGCCCCGCTCGCGCAGGTGGAGCAGCGCCGTGGTGATGGCGAAGATCAGGAGCCCCATCAGGAGGGCGAAACTGACCGCGTTGTAGGGGTCGAGGCGGGCGGAGGACAGGAGGTTGTGCCAGGACAGGTCGGCGGCGCCGACGGGCCTCCCGGAGGCGGCCAGGATCGCGGCCGCGGGGATCGCGAGCGCCGGCGCGCCCCGTCCGGTCCGCCGCCCCTTGCATTCCGCCATGACTCGTCGCCCTCCACGAGTCCGTGGCCTGTGGCCACACCGCACCGTGCGCGATCCGAGCGGGATCGCGCCCACCGAAGTCAACGCGTGAACGGAGTCCCTCCCGCCGGGGAGGGATCAGCAGCAGCGAATCACCGTCACTCTAGACCGCGCCCGACTCCGACAGGAAGGGGGTTAACGGGGCGCTAAGGAGCCCACCAGAGGCGGGTCGGACGGGGCTGTGGACGGCGCTACCGCTCGGTGAGCTTGAGCTCGATGCGCCGGTTGCGGGCGTAGGCCTCGTCGGTGGTGCCGAGGTCGAGGGGCTGGTGCTCGCCGAAGCCCGCCGCGACGAGGCGCTGGGGCGGGACGCCCCGGCCGATCAGGTACTGGACGACGGCGATGGCGCGGGCGGCCGAGAGGGCCCAGTTGTTCGGGAACTGGGCGGTCGCGATCGGGCGCACGTCGGTGTGGCCGTCGACCCGCAGCACCCAGGGGATGTCCGGCGGGATCTCCTTTTCGAGCTCGAGGAGGAGAGCCGCCATGCGGTCGAGCTCCCCCTGCCCTTCCGGCCGGACCACCGCCTGGCCGGGGGCGAAGAACAGCTCCGACTGGAACACGAAACGGTCGCCGACGATGCGGATGTCGGGGCGGTTGCCGAGGATCTGACGCAGGCGGCCGAAGAAGTCGGACCGGTAGCGGGCGAGTTCCTGGACGCGCTGCGCCAGGGCGACGTTGAGGCGGCTGCCGAGGTCGGCGATGCGCGCCTGGCTCTCCCGGTCGCGGGACTCGGAGGCGGCGAGCGCGTCCTCGAGGGCGGCGAGCTGGCGCCGCATGGCGGCGATCTGCTGGTTGAGGAGCTCGACGTGGCTGAGCGCCCGCTGGGTGGCCTGGCGCTCGGTCTCGAGGGCGGCGCCGAGTTCGCCCGCCCGGGCCTGGGCGCCGGCGCCCGACGCGATCACGCCCTGCAGGCGCTCGCGCTCCTGCTCGGCGCCGCGCAGGGTGGTTTGCAGGGCGGCGACGTTCTCCTCCACGTCCCTCCGGTTCGAACGCTCGAGGGCGAGGAGGTCGGTGAGTTCGGCGATCTGGCGGTTCAGCCGGTCGAGCACCGTGTCCCTCGTGGTGATCTCCCGGGCGAGGAAGAACTGCGCCATCATGAAGACGGACAGAAGGAACACGATGGCGAGCAGCAGGGTCGACAGCGCGTCGACGAAGCCCGGCCAGTAGTTGAGGGTGCGGCCGCCCCGCCGGCCCATCCGCATCGCGACCGGCATCAGCGTGCTCCCGCGGCGGCGGCCCTCACGAGATCCGCTCCCGGCTCAGCCGCTCGAGGATGTGCTTGAGCTCGCGCTCCCGCGCCGCCTGGGCCTCCACCCAGTCGCGGATCATCTGCTGCTCGGCCCGCATGTGCTGGACGAGGCCCTGGATGCCCTCGGCGAGGTTGGCCATCGCCTGCGTGGCGGCGCGCCCGCCGGCGCCCTCGTTGACGGCCTGCGTGAGCCGGTTGAGGGCGATGGCGAGTTCCGGCGTGGCGCCCGGGCGCATGAGCTCGGTCGCGGGCTCGACGGTCGCGGTCGCGAGCCAGTCCTCGAGCTCGGTGTAGAAGCGGGCCTGCGCGTGGCCGGCCTGGAGGTCGAGGAAGCCGAGCACGAGCGAGCCGGCGAGGCCGAACAGGGAGGCTGAGAAGGCGAGGCCCATGCCGCTCAAGGGAGCGGCGAGCCCGCTCTTCAGCTCGTCGAACAGGACGGCGGCGTCGGGCCCCGTTCGCATCGCGCCGATCACCCGTCCGACCGAGCCGACGGTCTCGATGAGGCCCCAGAAGGTGCCGAGGAGGCCGAGGAAGACGAGGAGGCCGGCGAGGTAGCGAACGGTCTCCCGGCGCTCGTCGAGGCGCGCGGCGATCGAATCGAGGAGCGCCCGGGAGGTCGCGACCGGCAGGCCGGCCCGGCTCGCGCGGGTGCCGAACAGGGCCGCCACCGGCGCCAGGAGGTCGGGCTGAGCGGCAGGGGCCGCACCGTCCTCGGCCCGGCGCACCTCGTTCACCCAGCGCACCTCGCGGAACAGGCGCGTCACCTGCCGAAAGGCGAGCGCCGTCCCGTAGAGGAGGACGAAGACGATGAGGCCGTTGAGGAAGGGGTTGGCGAGGAACGCCGCCCACAGGGTCCGGTGCAGGATGAAGACGAGGAAGCCGGCGAGGACGAGGAACGCCGCCATGCGGATCAGATAGATCCGCGGCGGCGTGAGCGGCGGTGCGCCGTCCCCGATGTCCGTTCTGCTCAGCATGTCCGGCCCAATGTGACCGCCCCCTTCCCGGGGATCAAGCCGATGCGGCGATACGCCGATCCCGTGTCCGAAGGAAGGCGCGGCTCAGCGGGCGGCCTGGCGCAGGAGGCCGACGAGCTCGCGATGGACGACCTCGTTGCCGGCGACGACCGAGCCCTTGGCGAGGACGTCGTCCGCGCCGTCGACCGCGGACACGAATCCGCCCGCCTCGCGGACGAGCAGCATCCCGGCGGCGACGTCCCAGGAATTGAGCTCGCGCTCCCAGTAGCCGTCGGCGCGGCCGCAGGCCACGTAGGCGAGGTCGAGGGCGGCGGAGCCCATGCGGCGCAGGCCGCCGCACACCGCCATCACGGCCGAGATCTCGCGCAGGAACAGGCCGTGGTCGCCCCGCCCGATATGCGGCAGGCCGCAATAGACGAGGGCGTCGGCCATGTCGCGGCGGGCGGCGACCCGCATGCGGCGGTTGTTGAGGAAGGCGCCCTTGCCCTTCTCGGCGGCGAAGACCTCGTCCTTGATCGGATCGTAGACGATGCCGGCGACGATCTGGCCCTCGCGTTCGAGCCCGACCGAGATCGAGAAGTGGGGCACCCCGTGGAGGAAGTTGGTGGTGCCGTCGAGGGGGTCGACGTGCCAGACGTGGGTCTTGTCCGAGCCCTCGTGGATGCCCGATTCCTCCATGGTGAAGCCGTAGCCGGGGCGGGCCTTCTGCAACGACTCGAGCAGGATCTGCTCGGCCCGATGGTCGGCGGCGGAGACGAAGTTGCCGGGCCCCTTGCGGGAGACCTGCAGGTTCTCGACCTCGCCGAAGTCGCGCTTGAGCGAGCGCGCCGCCTTCATCACGGCGTCGGTCATCACGGTCATCAGGGGCGAGCGGATCATCGGAATCTCCTGGCGCCCGCGGCGTGCGGGCACGGGCGCCGGGGCGCGCGGCGGGGCGGCTCTCGGGAGGGTCGGGCCGCGGGCGGCCGGGCGGAGGTCAAGACCACGGGGC
>DATLFZ010000225.1:0-2101 GCA_035540795.1 Beijerinckiaceae bacterium
AGCCGGGACTGAGGAGATGAATGCGGACTACCTGTCGCCGGAGGAGATCCGCCGCCGGGCCGAGGCGCTCGGGCCGTGGTTCCACAATCTCGAACTGCGCGGCGTCTGGACCGCGCCGAACCACTTCCTCGGCGACTACCCGGCGGTGAAGTGGCGCTCCCTCGCCTCCGCCCTGCCGACGGACCTCACCGGCAAGACCGTGCTCGACATCGGCTGCAACGCCGGCTTCTACTCGAT
Organism: Beijerinckiaceae bacterium; assembly: GCA_035540795.1. Lineage (GTDB taxonomy): Bacteria > Pseudomonadota > Alphaproteobacteria > Rhizobiales > Beijerinckiaceae > JAJKJG01. The sequence goes on from DATLFZ010000225.1 coordinate 238, forward strand.
CGAGATGAAGCGCCGCGGTGCCGAGCGGGTCCTCGGCGTCGACGCCGACGACGACTACCTCGCCCAGGCCCGCTTCGCGTCGCAGGTGCTCGGCCTCGACATCGAGTTCCGCAACCTGTCGGTCTACGACGTCGGCGCGATCGGCGAGCGCTTCGACCTCGTGATCTTCATGGGGGTGCTCTACCACCTGCGCCACCCCCTCCTGGCCCTCGACCTGATCCACGAGCACGTCGCCCGCGACCTCCTCCTGTTCCAGTCGATGCACCGGGGCTCGGACCGGGTCGACCCGATCGCCGAGGATTACGAGTTCTGGGACACCGAGCATTTCGAAAGCCCGGGCTACCCCAAGCTCCACTTCGTGGAGAAGGAGTACGCCGCCGATCCGACCAACTGGTGGATCCCGAACCGGGCCTGCGCCGAGGCGATGCTGCGCAGCGCCGGCTTCGAGATCCTCGGCCGCCCGGAGGAGGAGGTCTACATCTGCAGGCGCCGGGAGGGGCGCGGGGCCGGCGGCGTCTATCCGGCGCGCAGGCCCGCGCCGGCGGGCAACGGAAGCCGAAGCGGGAAGGAGACGGAATGATCGAAGCCGCGATGATCTGGAACGAGCCCAACAACAAGTCCCACTGGGACCCGGAGCTCGATCCGGGCTGGAGCCTGTTCGCCGAGACGGCGATCTGCGCCTCCAAGGCGATCAGGGCCGAGAACCCGCGGCTGCCCCAGGTGCTGGGCGGGATCTCGCCGATCGACCCGACCTTCATCCGCAACATGGCCGGCCGCGGCGTGCTCGACCACGTCGACGTGGTCGCCCTGCACGGCTTCTCCCTCGACTGGAACCTCTGGCAGATCCACGAATGGGCGGACAAGTTCGAGGAGATCCGGGCCGTCACCCGGCTGCCCATCTGGGTGACGGAGGTCGGGGTCTCGACCTTCGGCGCCGAGGAGGTGCAGGCCTGGGGCGTGCGCCGCACCGCGGAGCTCCTGGTCGGCCGCGTGCCGCGCATCCACTGGTACAGCCTCTACGACCTGCCCCGGTCCTGGGAGGCGACGACCCGGCACAAGGAGGCGGAGGGCTCCTCCTACTACCGCCACTTCTACATGGGCCTCCTGCGCGAGGACGGGACGCCGAAGCCGGGGCTCGAGGTGTTCGGCGAGCTCGCGCCCGATCTCGGCCTGTGCCAGTGGTTCCATTTCGAGGACCACCGGCTCGATGAGGCGGTCGCCTGGATGAAGCGCCTCGGCGTGCGCCACCTGCGCACGGGCCTGTCCTGGGCCGACAGCTTCCGTCCCAACGCCCTCGCCTGGTTCGACCGCCAGATGGAGGCGCTGCAGGACTTCGACGTCACCGTCACCTTCTGCTTCACCCCCGAGCATCGCGGGATCGCGCCCCACCACACGAGCCCGCCCCAGGTGAAGGAGGAATTTGGCGAGTTCTGCGCCGCCATGATCGAGCGCTACGCGCCGGCCGGCACGACCCGGCGCGGCGCCCTGGCGGAGGTCGAGCCGGCCTGAGCCGGATCGAACGGCGGCGCCGCACGTTGTTCCGCGCGGGGCGCGCCCGACCGCCACGGTCGTGCGCGCCCGGAGACGCCCGATGCCCTTGCCCGCCGCGGCGCCCCGGAGCAATCCGGTCGCCCCTCCCGAGCTCCCGTCGCAATCGAGCCTGATGACGCTGCTCGTCGGCGTCGTCGTGGTCGCAGGCATGTATGTCGGCCGGGACGTCGCCCTGCCGCTGGTGCTCGCGGTCCTGCTCGGCTTCGTGCTCGCGCCGGTGGTCGACTTCCTGCGCCGGCACGCGGCCCATGCGCAGCCGGCGCAGGAAGTCGACCACCGGCGCGAGCACGAAGCCGAGCAGGACCGCGAGCAC
>DATLFZ010000226.1:0-15083 GCA_035540795.1 Beijerinckiaceae bacterium
CCGCCGGCGCGCGGCGCGGGCGAGCCCCTCCTGCGCCGGGAGGTCGAGGACGAGGGTCAGGTCGGGCCGCGTCTCCTCCACCACCACCCGCTCCAGGGCGTCGATCAGGCCCGGCTCCGCGCCCCCGTCGGCGCCCTGGTAGGCGCGGGTCGAATCGGAGAAGCGGTCGCACAGGACGACGGCGCCGCGCGCGAGCGCCGGCCTGATCGTCTTGTCGAGATGGTCGCGCCGGGCGGCGGAGAACATCAGCGCCTCGGCGAAGGGCCCGAGCGCCTTCGCAGCTCCCTGCAGCACGGTCGAGCGGATCCGCTCCGCCCGCTCCGAGCCGCCGGGCTCCCGGGTCACGACCACGTCGAGGCCGCGCTCGGTGAGGCGGCGGGCGAGACGCGCGATCTGGGTCGACTTCCCGGCCCCCTCCCCGCCCTCGAAGGTGATGAACCGCCCCTGCGCCAAGGGGCCCTCAGCCCTTCGTGAAGACGCGACGCACCATGCCGGTGCCCCATTCGAGAAGCCCGTCGACGGCGCGCTGCTGCAGGTTGCCGACGCCGACGTCCTCGGCGGCGTAGAGCGGCAGGTCGAGGGCCTGCACGTCGCCCCGGGTCGCCCGCAGGCGCGCCACCTGCGCGCCCTGGCGCACGGGCGGTTTCAGCGGGCCCATGTAGACGATGCGGAGCGTCAGGCGCTCGTTGGAGCCGCGGGGCACGAGCACGCGCACCGCGTTGCGGGCGACGAGGGGCACGCCGTTGCGGGTGCCGCCGAAGACCCGGGCCTCGCCCACGGTCTCGCCCTTGGCGAAGATCTCCCGGGGCTCGAAGGCGCGAAAGCCCCAGTCGAGGAGCTTGCGGGATTCCGCGGCCCGGTCCCGGGCCGTCTTGAGGCCGTTCACGACGACGATGAGCCGCTGCCCGTTCTGCACCGCCGAGCCGACGAGGCCGAAGCCGGATTCGTCGACGTTGCCCGTCTTGAGCCCGTCGGCGCCGATGTCCATGGCGAGGAGCGGCAGCCGGTTCTCCTGGCGGATGCGGTTCCAGGTGAATTCCCGCTCGCCGAACATCGGGTAGAGGTCCGGATAGGTCTCGACGATGTGCGCCGAGAGCCGGGCGAGCTCGCGGGCCGTCACCTTCTGGTCGGGATGGTGGTAGCCGGTGGCGTTGCGGAAGCTCGACTTGGTGAGGCCGATCTCGCGGGCCCGCACGGTCATCATGCGGGCGAAGTTGTCCTCGCTGCCGGCGATCCCCTCGGCCAGGATGATGGCGGAGTCGTTGCCCGACTGCACGATGAGGCCGCGCAGGAGGTCCGCCACCCGGATGCGCTCGCCGAGCCGCGCGAACATGGACGAGCCCCGGGACGGCGCGCCGCCCCGGCGCCAGGCGTTCTCCGAGACGACGAACTCGGTGTCGAGGGAAAGCTTGCCCTGCTTGATCTCGTGGAACACGACCTCGGCGGTCATGACCTTGACCATGCTCGCCGGGACCATGAGCTCGTCGGCGGCCTTCTCGAACAGCACCGTGCCGCTGTCGAAATCCATCAGGAGGGCGTAGGGCGCCGCGGTCTGGAAGCTCTGCGCGCGGCCGTCCTGCGCCCACAGGCCCAGCGCGAGCGAGGCCGCGAGCGCGAGCCCCTTGCCGATCCACGTTCTGGTCTTGCGCATCCCGCCCTCGTGTTCTGGGGCGAAAATGCGCGGTCGGGGCCGTGAAATCAACGCCCGCGGCGACGCAGCCGCGGACGCGGTTTACGGCGTCGCCCTGAGCGGGACGAAGCGCTGCGGCTTCAGGCGGCTGAACGGATCGGCGCGGTCGAAGCGCGCCGGCCGGTCGGGCTCGGCGTAGAACAGGCTCGCCACCACCGCGCGGTGGGGCGCTCCGACCGGGGCGACCGCGACCGGCGTGCCGGCGTTCGGAATCGTGCCGAGGTCGTAGGGCCGCTCGGGCGGCAGGGGGATGCCCGTGACGACCCGGCCGACGGGGGCCGAGACGGGCGCGACCTGGGTCGCCGCGACCTGCATCGCCGGCACCGGCGCGGGCTCGGGCTGCGCCAAAGCCTGCGCCACGGCGAAGGACTGGAGCGGGCCGGGGGCCGCCTGGGCCCGCGGGGCCGGCTCGGCCGAGGCGATGAGGCTCGCGAGATTGCGGGGCGCGGGCTCCGCGCTCGCCACCATGACCGGGGCGGTCGAGCCCGGTAGGGCCGCCGGGGCGCCGTCCATGCGCAGGCTCGCGAGGAGGCGGCGATCGTCGCTGCCGCGGGTCGAGGCCCGGCCGACATAGTCCACCCGGACCCGGGCCGTGCCGGCGTGCTTGAAGGCGAGCGCCTCGGCGACCTTCTCCGACACGTCGACGATGCGGTTGCCGTGATACGGCCCGCGGTCGTTGACGCGCACGATCATCGAGCGGCCGTTGGTGAGATTGGTGACCCGGGCGTAGCTCGGCAGCGGCATCGTCGGATGGGCCGCGGCGATGGAGTGGCGGTCGAAGATCTCGCCGTTCGCGGTCATCCGTCCGTGGAAGGCGGAGCCGTACCAGGAGGCGGTGCCGACGCGGGAATAGTTCGGCGCCTCGCGCGGGACGTATGTGCGTCCGGCGATCTTGTAGGGCCGGCCGACGAGCTCGCGCCCGCCGCCCTTCGGGATCGCCTGCCCTTCGGCGACGAGCCGCGGGCTCGCGGCGACGCCGTATTTGGGGTCGATCCGGTTCTTGCCGCCGCTCTGGGCGACGTGGTTCTGCGAACCGCAATTGGCCGTGAGCAGCGCCACGGCGGCGACGCCGGCGAACTTGCCGATCCTGGCGAGAGCCACCCGCTCGAAGGCGGGCCTGCGCCCGTCGGCCCCGGTTTCCGTCATGCAAACGCCCCGCATTCCCTCGCCCGTCGGGCGGCCGTCGTTTTCGCTCGGTGGCCGAGCATCGTCCGTGCCCCTGAAGGGAAGGTTGACCGGGCGGTCCTTGTCAATCGAGGCGCCCGCTCCCCTCCCGGGGAAAACCGTACTTTTCCGGCTGATGCGGCCTCTCGGCCACAGCCGCCAAGAGATTGCCGCGCCCGCCGATTCTCCGACCGGCCGGCGCGAGGCGCCGTCCTCGGCACCGCTCCTCGCGAGCGGCGCGAAGCGTCGGGCGCAACCTCTTGCGAACGCGTCGATTCGCGCGGCCGCCCGGCACGGCGCGCGCGAACCGGTAACCATGTCCGCGGAATCCCGCCGACCGTCGCTTCCGCATCACGCCCGCCGACCGGCGCGCGGCCGGTGCGAACGCACCCGGCCCGTGAAGGACCGGCCGCAACCCGCGGGTCGGCCCGGCTTTCGTGCCGCGCCGCTCCGCGTGGACCGCGCGCCCTGGACGGCGGCGTCGATCCTCCGGCAGAGTGGCCGCGCATGGTTAACGGGGGCTTAAGGGCGGCATGATCCGGGACGCGCAAGTGGCGGGGGCCGCCGTCGTCGTCTTCGCCGGCTGCATCATGCTCGGGCTCCTCAGCCCCCTGCAGGTGCTCCTGACCGGCCTCGCGATCTACGCCGTCGCCGCCGGCCTGATGCTGTGGCGCCGGCGGGGCTGACCGCCAAAGGAGGGGGCCCCTCGACGTCGCCGGTGACGAGGATGTCGGCGTGGGGACGGGCAAGCGAGGCGAAGGACATCCGGTCGCGCTGGAAGATCTTCCCCGTGATCGCGACGAAGTCCACGTCGGTTTCGAGATCGACCGGGGCGACGGCCTCTCCGTGGGCTGCGATCCTCGAATCTGCGGCGGCCTTTCGCTCGGGTGCGGATCCTTCTCCCGAGGGAGAAGGTGGCGCGAAGCGCCGGATGAGGGGCGGACGGTGACGGAAGGGGCGCGCGGGTGGCGCCTCCTCCGGCGCCCTTCCTCCCCTCACCCGGTCGGCGCTGGCGCGCCGACTCGACCTCTCCCTTCGGGAGAGGTTTGGCGCCGCGTTCCCTCTCCCCGCCTGCGGGGAGAGGGTCAGGGTGAGGGGCCGGGTGAGGACGCGTGCCCTCTCCGGCGAGGCTCCGCCTCTCACCCGGTCGGCGCTGCCGCGCCGACTCGACCTCTCCCCGTCGGGGAGAGGTGGCGGGAGAGGCGCGCCTCAATCCCGCAGCTGCGGAAGGTCGCGAAAAAGGTCGAGGGCTTCGGGGTTGGCGAGGGCTTCCTTGTTCTTGACCTCGCGGCCATGGACCACGTCGCGGACGGCGATCTCGGTGATCTTGCCCGACTTGGTGCGCGGGATGTCGGCGACCTGGACCACCTTGGCCGGGACGTGGCGGGGCGAGGCGCCGGTGCGGATTCTCGTCTTGATCCGCCGGATCAGGTCCTCGTCGAGGGCGATGCCGGGCTTGAGGCGCACGAACAGGACGATGCGCACGTCGTGGTCGAAGTCCTGGCCGATGGCGAGCGCCTCGACCACCTCCTCGATCTGCTCGACCTGCGCGTAGATCTCGGCCGTGCCGATGCGCACGCCGCCGGGATTGAGGGTCGCGTCGGAGCGGCCGTGGATGACGAGGCCCCCATGCCGGGTCCATTCGGCGAAGTCGCCGTGGTGCCACACGCCCGGAAAACGCTCGAAATAGGCTGCGCGGTACTTCTTCCCGTCCGGGTCGTTCCAGAACATCACCGGCATCGACGGAAACGCCTTCGTGCAGACGAGCTCGCCCTTCTCCTCGCGCACGGGGCGGCCGTCCTCGTCCCACACGTCGACCGCCATGCCGAGCCCCGGTGCCTGGATCTCGCCGCGCCAGACGGGGCTCGTCGGGTCGCCGAGGACGAAACAGGAGACGATGTCAGTGCCGCCCGAGATCGAGGCGAGGTGCAGATCGGGCTTCACCGCCTCGTAGACCCAGTCGAACGAGTCGGGCGCGAGCGGCGAGCCGGTCGAGGTCATGAGCCGCAGGGCCGAGAGGTCGTGCGTGTCGCGCGGGCGAAGACCCTCCTTGCGGCAGGCGTCGACGTACTTGGCCGAGGTGCCGAACAGGTTCATGGCCTCGGCCTGCGCGTAGTCGAACAGGACGCTCGGCTTCGGATGGAAGGGCGAGCCGTCGAACAGGAGCAGGGTCGCCTCGCAGGCGAGCGCCGACACGACCCAGTTCCACATCATCCAGCCGAGCGTCGTGAAGTAGAACACCCGCTCGCCCGGCCGCGTGTCGCACTGGAGCCGGTGCTCCTTGACGTGCTGCAGGAGCGTGCCGCCGGCCCCGTGCACGATGCATTTCGGCACGCCGGTCGTGCCCGAGGAGTAGAGGATGTAGAGCGGGTGGTCGAAAGGCAGGCGCTCGAAGGCGACCGGCTTCGCGGCGAACACGCCGAGCGCCTCCGGCATGGCGACCGCGTTCGGCAGCGCCGCGGCGACCTCGTCGGCGATGCCGAGATAGGGCACGATCAGGGTGCTCTTCACCGTGCCGAGCGCCGGCACGATCTCGGCGAGCTTGTCGGCGATTTCGATGCGCTTGCCCGCGTACCAGTAGCCGTCGCAGGCGATCAGCACCGTCGGCTCGATCTGGCCGAAGCGGTCGAGGACGCCGCGCACGCCGAAATCCGGCGAGCAGGACGACCAGGTCGCCCCGAGCGCCGCGGTGGCGAGCATGGCGGCGACGCTCTCGGCCATGTTCGGCATCATCGCCGCGACCCGCGTGCCGACACCGACGCCCTGGCTCGCGAGCCATTGCTGGAGCCGCGACACGAGGGCGTGGAGCTCGGCCCAGGTCAGCCGGGTCTCGACCTTGTCCTCGCCGCGGAAGACGATCGCCTCCGAATCGTCCCTGCGCCGCAAGAGGTTCTCGGCGTAGTTCAGCCGCGCCTGCGGGAAGAACCGGGCGCCCGGCATGCGGTCGTCCACAAGAACCTCGTCGCCCTTGTCGCCGATCACGCCGTAGGCGTCCCACAGCTGCGACCAGAACAGGTCGCGTCGCTCGACCGTGTAGGCGTGGAAGTCGCGACAACCCTCGAAGCGGCGCCCGGCCCGCGCGCCCGCTTCCCGCATGAAGGCGGAGAGCTGCGTGCGCGCCACCCGTTCCGGGCTCGGGGTCCACAGGGGCTCGTCGTTCATCGCCTTCTTCGGTGGCATCGGCGCTCTCTCGTGCGACTCGGGGCGGGCGCGCCGGCGAGAGTCTCGGCAGCGGCGCGCCCTCGCCGCATTTTAGACATTTCGAGAGTGCGGGGATAAGGGGAAGAAGGCGTGTCGCCATGCGGCGGCGCCCACCGAGAGAACAAACGCTCCGGCCAATGTCCCGCCGCTCCCTCATCACGCTCGCGCTCGCCGCCCTGGCGCTCGTCGCCCTGGCGGTGGCGCCGTGGACGATCGTCAGCGGCACGCTGGCCTGGGCGGCGGCGAGCCAGCTCCGCGCCGCCTACGGCCTCGAACTGACGGTCGAGGGCCGCAGCACCATCGCCTTCCTGCCCGTGCCCCGGGTGAAGTTCGAGGACGTGGCGATCCGCAGCGCCGACGGCATCACCCTGGCGCACGGGGGCGACCTGCGGGCCGAGATCCGGCTGCTGCCGCTCCTCACCGGCCGCATCGAGATGTCGGAGATGTCGCTGCGCGGCGCCCATCTCGACGTCGAGATCGACGAGGAGGGCCGCTCGGCCTGGGGCCCACTCCTCGGCCGGCTGCAGGGCCACATGGCGGGGCGCGACGAGACCGGCCTCACGGTCCGCCGGGTCGCCGTGGCGGAATCGACCATCGCCTTCGCCGACCGGACGAACGGCTTCGGGACCTATCTGCGCGACGTCGACGTGACCGTCGGCTGGCCGTCCGCCGCGAGCGACCTCACCGCCTCGGGGAGCCTGCGCTGGCGCGGCGAGCCGGTCCGCTTCACCCTCGCCTCCCTCAACCCCAGCGCCCTCGCCAACGGCCGCAAGAACCGGTTCGACTTCGAGGCGACCTCCGCGCTGGGACGGCTCACCGTCGCGGCCGAGGCGGTGCTCGGGGAGAAGCTCCGCGTCGCCGGCCAGAGCAGCTTCTCGTCCCGTTCCGTGCGCGACCTCGTCTACTGGAGCGGCGTCCAGGTACCCCTCGGCAGCCTGTTGCGGGCGGTCCAGCTCGACGGGGAGTTCACCGCCGAGGACGGCGCCGTGTCGTGGCCGGCGGTGCGCCTCACCCTCGACGGCGACCGCTTCGACGGCGCGGTGACCGCCCGGTCGGACGGGGGGCGCCTCTCCGTGACCGGCACGCTCGCGGCCGACCGCCTCAACCTGCCCCAGGCCGCGCTCCTGCCGTCCCTGCGCATGCCCGAGGGATTCTGGAGCTACGAGCTCCTCGACCTGCGCGGCCTCTCGGGCGCGGATCTCGACCTGCGCCTGTCGGCGGCGGACGTGCGTCTCGCGGGCCTGCGCCTCGAAGAGGCGGCGGCGAGCATCCTCGTGAAGCAGGGGCGCTTCGAAGCCTCCCTCGGACGCGCCACCCTCAACAAGGGCCGCATCAAGGGCCGGCTCGGGATCGCCCCCTCCCCCGCGGGCCTCGACCTGCGCCTCTCCGGCTCCTTCGAGCAGGTCGAGCTCGGCGCGCTTCTCGCGGAGATCGGCTCGAGCCGCTGGATCACCGGCACGGCGAACGGGCAGTTCGCCCTCGAGGGGATCGGGGAATCGGCGGCCGCGGTGGCGCGCCGGCTCAACGGCCGGGCCACCCTCACGGTCAAGCAGGGCGAGATCGTCGGCATCGCCCTCGCGGACGCGCTGAAGCGCGTCGAGCGCCGGCCGCTCGCCACCGCCCTCGACTGGCGCGGCGGCCGCACCGGCTTCGAGCACGCCCACGTCGTGCTCAACGTGGCGCAGGGGACCGGCGACATCGTCGACGGCCAGCTCGCCGCCACCGGGGCGAAAGCGAGCCTCCAGGGCCGGGTCTCCCTCGCCGAGCGCACCCTCGCCGTGCGGGCCCATGTGGAGCCGGCCCCGGTCCAGGCGGCGGCGGCTCCGGCACCCGCCGAAGGCATGGTGGTCGAGATCGGCGGCCCCTGGGAGGACCTCTCCGTCGTGCCGGACGTGCGCGCCCTGATCCGCCGCTCGGGCGCGGCCCGGCCCCTGTTCGGGACCCAGGCCGAGGGTCAGTGAGCGGAGCGGATCGCCGCCCGCTTCGTCACCAGCGCCGCCACGATCACCCCGACCGTCACCACCGCGATCAGGAGCGTCGAGGCGGCGTTGATCTCCGGGGTCACCCCGAGCCGCACCTGGCTGTAGATGCGCATCGGCAGGGTCGTGGCGCCCGGGCCCGAGGTGAAGCTCGCGATCACGAGGTCGTCGACCGACAGGGTGAAGGCGAGCAGGAACCCGGCGACGATGCCGGGCAGGATGAGCGGCAGGGTGACGGTGACGAAGGCGCGCAGCGGCGTCGCGCCGAGATCCATCGCCGCCTCCTCCAGCGAGCGGTCGAAGGTGACGAGGCGTGACTGGACCACCACCGTGACGAAGCACATGGTGAAGGTGATGTGGGCGAGGGTGACGGTCCAGAAGCCCCGGTCGAGCCCCATCGACACGAACAGGAGCAGGAGCGACAGGCCGGTGATCACCTCCGGCATCACCATCGGCGCGTAGACCATGCCGGTGAACAGGGCCCGTCCGCGGAAGCGCCCGTAGCGCACGAGCGAGATGGCCGCCAGCGTGCCGAGCACGGTCGCGATCGTGGCGGTCGCGAAGGCGATCCGGATCGTCACCCAGGCGGCGTCGAGGAGCGCCTGGTTGCGGAAGAGCTCGCCGTACCAGCGCGTCGAGAACCCGCCCCACACGGTCACGAGCTGCGACGCGTTGAACGAGTAGATCACGAGCAGCAGGATCGGCAGGTACAGGAACGCGAACCCCAGCGTGAGCGAGGTCGCGTTGAAGAGGGTGAAGGGCCGCTTCATCGACCCGTCTCCCAGCGCCTGGCCTCGATCTCACGGTAGAGGACGATCGGCACCACCAGGATGACGAGAAGCACGATCGCCACCGCCGAGGCCAGCGGCCAGTCGCGGTTCGAGAAGAACTCCGCCCACAGGGTGCGGCCGATCATCAGCGTCTCCGAGCCGCCGAGGAGGTCGGGCACGACGAACTCGCCGACGATCGGGATGAAGCACAGGAGCGCGCCGGCGACGATGCCGGGCATCGAGAGCGGCAGGGTGATGGTCCAGAAGGCTTTCCAGGGCGGCGAGCCGAGGTCCTGCGCCGCTTCGATCAGCGTCTCGTCGAGGCGCTCGAGGCTCGCGTAGAGCGGCAGCACCATGAAGGGCAGGTAGGCGTAGACGATGCCGATGAAGACCGCCGTCTCGGTGTTGAGGATCATCAGCGGCTGCTGGATCGCTCCCGCCCAGAGGAGGAACTGGTTGAGGAAGCCCTCGGTGCGCAGGATGCCGATCCAGGCGTAGACCCGGATCAGGAAGCTCGTCCAGAACGGCAGGATGACCATGGCGACCAGGATCGGGCGCCAGCCCGGCGCCGCCCGGGCCATGCCGTAGGCGACGGGATAGCCGACGAGGAGGAGCAGCACCGTCGAGATCGCGGCGATGCGCACCGACGACAGGGCCGAGCGCCAGTACAGGTCGTCGTTGAGGAGGAGCTCGAAATTCTCGAAGTCGAGGGCCCGGAAGTAGTCGATCCAGCCCTGAATATGCGGCCACCACTGGATCGTCGGCGTGTAGGGGGGCTGCGCCGTGACCGGGTCGGACAGGCTGATCTTGAAGACGATGACGAAGGGCAGGAGGAAGAAGATCCCGAGCCACAGGAACGGCAGCCCGATCACGAGCGCCCGCCCGGCCCGCGCGCGGAAACCGTCCATGGCTCAGCTCGCCAGGATGACGGCGGAATCGGGGGCGAAGGACAGGTAGACCTGCTCGTCCCAGCCGATCGGGTTCTCGACCATGCGGGTGGCGTTGGCGCAGGACACCCGCATCACGTCGCCGGTGGCGAGCCGGACCCGGTACACGGTCCAGTCGCCGAGGTAGCCGATGTCCCAGACCTCCCCGGCGAGGAGGTTCGCCCCGTCGGGAGGGCGCTCCCGGTGGATGCGCATCTTCTCCGGCCGCACGGCGACGGCGACCTGGTCGCCCTGGTGCAGCACCTCGTCGGGATCGTCGACGACGAGGGCGCCCTCGGAGACCGCGGTCTCGACGCGCCAGTGCCCGTCCTGCATGCCCCCGACCCGGCCCTCGATGATGTTCACGTCGCCGACGAACTCGGCGATGAAGCGGGTCTTGGGCTGCTCGTAGAGCTCGCCCGGCGTCGAGACCTGGACGAGCTTGCCGCGGTTCATCACCGCGATCCGGTCGGCCATGGTCATGGCCTCCTCCTGGTCGTGGGTGACGACGAGGAAGGTCATGCCGAGCTCGTGCTGGATGTCCATGAGCTCGAACTGGGTCTCCTCGCGCAGCTTCTTGTCGAGGGCACCGAGGGGCTCGTCGAGGAGCAGCACCTTCGGCCGCTTGGCGAGCGCCCGGGCCAGCGCCACCCGCTGGCGCTGGCCGCCGGAGAGCTGGTCCGGGCGCCGGTCGGCGAGGCCCTCGAGCTGGACGAGACGGAGCATGGCCCGCACACGGTCGTCGATCTCGGCCTTCGGCAGGCGCTCCTGCCTGAGCCCGTAGGCGACGTTGCCGCCGACGCTCATGTGCGGGAACAGGGCGTAGGACTGGAACATCATGTTGACCGGCCGCCGGTGCGGCGGCACCCCGGCGAGGTCCTGCCCGGCGAGGATCACCCGGCCCGCGGTCGGCTGCTCGAATCCCGCGAGCATCCGCATCAGGGTGGTCTTGCCGCAGCCCGAGGGCCCGAGCAGGCAGAAGAACTCCTTGGCGTGGATGTCGAGGGTCAGGTCGTCGACCGCCGCGGTCTCGCCGAACCGCTTGGTGACCCGCTCGAAGCGGATGAGGGGCTCGGCGGAGGGGTCGTTCCAGGGCGCGAAGGCGCGCCGGACGGCGCCGATGGCGGGACGGGACGCGGGCGGACGGTCGTTCAACGTGGGTGGGTCTCCCGGAGCGAGGAAAGGCGGCCGGAACCTAGGGTGCGACGGACCCCGGGGCAACAGCCTGCGTCAAGCTTCCTCGCGCAGGGCCTCGGCGATGCGCGCCTCGAACACGTCCGGCTTCTTCAGCACCAGGGCGCCGCGGGTACGTTCGGCGAGCCCCTCCTGCGTCATCGCGGTGAACTCGCGGGTGACCTGTTCCCGCCGGCAGCCGATGCGGGCGGCGAGCACGTGGTGGTAGGGCGGCGGCGTGACGACGCGCTCGCCCGCGTGCCCGGCCCGCGGCACCGACAGGCGCAGGAGCTCGGCATAGAGCCGGTGGCGCAGGTCGAGCACCGCGTGCTCCATGAGGCGGGCGTTGAGCTCGCGGATCCGCTTGCTGAGGAGCTGCATCAGGCGCTCGGCGAATTTCGGCGAATGGTAGACGAGGTCCCGGAACACCCCGGCCGGCATGACGCAGACCTCGCCCTTGGTGAGGCCGGTCACGTTCGCCGAGCGGCTGATCCCGTCGATGGCGGCGAGTTCGCCGAACATCTGGCCGGCGCGCATCTCCCCGAGAATCACTTCCTTGCCGGACTGGGTCCGCACCAGGATGCGCACCTCGCCGCCGACGAGGAAGTAAACGTCCGTCGACGGGTCGTCGAAATCGACCAGGATCTCGTCCGCATCGAACTTGCGCCAGCGGCAACGGCTCTCGAACGCGGCGGAATCGATGTCCGCGTCCCGCAGGAGTGGGATGGAATCCAGACGTGCCATGGCGAGCCCCCGCGACGGGCGCGGATGGTCGTCGGGAGCGGACGCAGGGTCAAGCCGAAGGCGCGCGAGGGCTGGGGACGAAGGGGGAGCGGCCGGGTGCCGTGGACGGCCGGCACCGAAGCGCGCCCCAGATCACATCAGCGGACGCGCTCCCGGCGCTCGCCGCCGAGCGCTTGATCGTCGAACGCACGGTCCACCATGTCGGCGGCCTGCGACGGTGAGATCGCGAAACCCCTCGCGATCTCTCCCGCGAGTTGGGCGCGGCGGTCGAACCACGTCTCGCCAAAATCGAGAACGGTGGCGCCGATCACGTCGCCGGCCCCACCGTACCGCCACACGATCCCGTTCGGATCCTCCACGCCTCGCCCGGCCGCCTCGCGGCGTCGGGTGATGTACAAGACGTCCGCCGACCGGTCGTACACGGCCAGCAGGGAGCTCGCGTTCAGCATCGTTTTTCGCCCGATCGGCCGGGATCGCGTTCCTGGTCACCGCCTCGGCTGGATCTCGTCCGGATCCGGGGCCGCCCCTGGCGGTCACGCCACCTCTTCCAGCGTGCCCTGGGCAGTCTCGCGGTAGCGGCGCCTGGTCTGGGGGCAGAGGAGGTCGGGGCCGAGGCGGTAGCCGGCGCGGCCGACCCAGCCGACGCGCTTCGCCGGCGCCCCGGCCATGAGCGCGTAATCGGGAACGTCCTCGCTCACCACGGCCCCCGCCTCGACGAAGGCGAAGGCGCCGACGGTGCGCCCGCAGACCACCGTGGCGTTCGCCCCGATGGTCGCGCCGCGCTTGACCAGCGTCGGGGCCACGTCGGCGCCGAGGGCGTGCTCGGCCCGGGGGCGGTCGAAGTCCATGAACACGCAGGAGGGTCCGAGCAGCACGCCCTCTTCCAGGGTCACGCCCTGGACCACCGCGACGTTGCTCTCGATCCGGCAGCGGTCGCCGACGCTCGCGTCGGGCCCGATCACCACGCTCTGGCCGACGCTCACGTGTCGGCCGATGCGGACCTGGCCGAGGATGTGGCTGAAATGCCCGACCCGGGTGCCGTCGCCGATCTCGACGCCCGGATCGACGAAGGCGGTCTCCTGGATCTGCACCCCCGGATAGGACCGGGCGACCCGGCTGCCCGGAGCGGCGGGGGTCGGCTGCTGCGCGGCCCGGCCGGCCCGCAGGGCGTCGCTCGCTCGGGCGAGCACCCGCACCACGGCGAGGCCCTCGCGCCCGTCGGTGCGCGGCCGCGCGCCGGTGCGCACGCAGTCGAGGAAATGCAGGCTCTCCTGCCGCAGGGGCTCGTTCGGCTCGACCGGCACGGGCACCGCCGCGGCCATGTTGGGCACCGGCACGTTGTCGATCCACTGGACCTTGTGCGGGTAGAGGACGAGCTTGCGCTCCCACGGCTCCCGGTCGTCGAACACCGCCATGGCGTCGGTGCCGACCACGACGAGGCGCTGCTCCTTGTAGGGGTGGAGCCACGACACGAAGATGTGCGCCTGCTCGCCTCCCGGAAAGGCCAGGTGCGTCGTCGAGACGTCGGCGATCGACTGGTGCAGGAAGTAGCCGCCGACGGCCTCGACCTTGACCGGCTCGGTGCCGATCAGCGCCAGGATCATCGAGATGTCGTGCGGCGCGAGCGACCACAGGATGTCCTCCTCGCGCCGGATCTTGCCGAGGTCGAGGCGGTTCGCGGAGATGTACTGGAGGCGCCCGAGGCTGCCCTCGCGGACGATGTCGCGCAGCTTCAGGAAGGCCGGGTGGTACTGCAGGATGTGCCCGACCATGAGCCGGCGGTCGAGGCGCTCGGCCGTGGCGCAGAGTTCCTCCGCCTGCCAGGCCTCCATGGCGATCGGCTTCTCGAGCAGCACGTGCTTGCCCGCCTGCATCGCCCGCTTGCCGACCTGGTAGTGCAGGGACGGCGGCAGGGCGCAGACGAAGGCGTCGATGGAAGGGTCGGCGACGGCCTCGTCGAGATCGAGGGCCCGCACCCCGAAGGCGGCGGCGAAGTCGTTGCGGGCCGATTCCTTGCGGTCGACGACGGCCGCGAGGGTCCCGATCTCCGCATGGTTGCGGGCGTGGTTGCGGCCCCAGGCGCCGCAGCCGACGACCGCCACGCGCACGTCGGCGGGCCTGCCGGCCCCCGGCCCCGTCGTCCCCGGTCCAGTCATGGGGCCGCTCTGGGCCGGGCGACCGGCGAAGTCAAGCGCGCCCGGCGGGCGAGGCGGCGGGTTCGCGCGCGCGTGCGCGTGATGAAATTCGGCCCCGAAGCCCCTACATAAGGTCCTGACGAATCACGTTTGCCGCGCGGAGGCGCGGCCCGAGGATCCCCCGCATGGCAGAGCCCGCCCGCAACCTCCCGCAGACCTATGGCGCGGAATCGATCAAGGTCCTCAAGGGCCTCGACGCCGTGCGCAAGCGGCCGGGGATGTATATCGGCGACACGGACGACGGCTCGGGCCTGCACCACATGGTCTACGAGGTGGTGGACAACGCCATCGACGAGGCGCTCGCCGGTCACGCCACCGAGGTCACGGTGACGCTCAATGCGGACGGCTCCTGCACCGTCACCGACAACGGCCGCGGCATCCCGACCGATATCCACAAGGGCGAGGGGGTCTCGGCGGCCGAGGTCATCATGACCCAGCTGCACGCGGGCGGTAAGTTCGACCAGAACTCGTACAAGGTCTCGGGCGGCCTGCACGGCGTCGGCGTCTCCGTCGTGAACGCGCTGTCGACCTGGCTGCGCCTGCGCATCTGGCGCGACGGACGGGAGCATTTCGTCGAGTTCCGCCATGGCGTTCCGGCGGCGCCGCTCGCGGTGGTCGGCGAGACCGAGGGCAAGCGGGGCACGGAGGTGACCTTCCTGCCCTCCCCCGAGACCTTCTCGATGGTCGAGTTCGACTACGCCACCCTCGAGCACCGGCTGCGGGAGCTCGCCTTCCTCAATTCGGGCGTGCGGATCCTGCTCAGCGACAACCGGCACGCCGAGCGCAAGCACGTGGAGATGTGCTACGAGGGCGGGCTCGAGGCCTTCGTACGCTATCTCGACCGGGCCAAGACGCCCCTCGTCGCCAAGCCCGTGGTGATCCGGGCCGAGCGCGACGGCATCGGCGTCGAGGTCGCGCTGTGGTGGAACGATTCCTACCACGAGAACGTCCTCTGCTTCACCAACAACATCCCGCAGCGGGACGGCGGCACGCATCTCGCCGGCTTCCGGGCGGCGCTGACCCGCCAGATCACCGGCTACGCCGAGAGCTCCGGCCTCGCCAAGAAGGAGAAGGTCGCGCTCACCGGCGACGATTGCCGCGAGGGCCTCACCGCCATCGTCTCGGTGAAGGTGCCGGACCCGAAATTCTCCTCGCAGACCAAGGACAAGCTCGTCTCCTCGGAGGTGCGCCCGGTGGTCGAGGGCGTGCTCAACGAGCACCTCAACCACTGGCTCGAGGAG
>DATLFZ010000227.1:0-6648 GCA_035540795.1 Beijerinckiaceae bacterium
CTCGAGGTGATGAAGCGCAACGCCATCTCAGGCATCCCGGTGGTCGAGCGGGGCCCGAACGGGGCCAAGGGCACGCTCGCCGGCATCCTCACCAACCGGGACGTGCGCTTCGCCACCAACCCGGACCAGCCGGTCTCCGAACTGATGACCAAGGACCGGCTCGTCACCGTGCGGGAGGGCGTGACGCAGGAGGAGGCGAAGCGCCTCCTGCACCAGTTCCGCATCGAGAAGCTTCTCGTCGTCGACGACCACTACCGCTGCATCGGCCTGATCACGGTGAAGGACATCGAGAAGCAGGTCGCCTACCCGAACGCCGCCAAGGACGCGCAGGGGCGCCTCCTCGTCGCCGCCGCCACCACCACCGGCGAGGGCGGCTTCGAGCGCTCCGAGCGCCTCATCGAGGCCGGCTGCGACGTCATCGTGGTCGACACCGCCCACGGCCACTCGGCCCGGGTCCTCGAGGCGGTGAGCCGGGTGAAGAAGCTGTCGAACGCGGTCCAGGTGGTGGCCGGCAACGTCGCCACGCGGGACGGCGCCCGGGCGCTGATCGAGGCCGGCGCCGACGCGATCAAGGTCGGCATCGGCCCGGGCTCGATCTGCACCACCCGCATCGTCGCCGGGGTCGGCGTGCCCCAGCTCACCGCCATCATGGAGGCGGTGGAGGCCGCTTCCGATGCCGACGTGCCGGTCATCGCCGACGGGGGCATCAAGTTCTCGGGCGACCTCGCCAAGGCGCTCGCCGCCGGCGCCTCCTGCGCCATGATCGGCTCCCTCCTCGCCGGCACCGACGAGAGCCCCGGGGAGGTCTTTCTCTACCAGGGCCGCTCCTACAAGAGCTACCGCGGCATGGGCAGCGTCGGCGCCATGGCCCGCGGCTCGGCCGACCGCTACTTCCAGCAGGACATCAAGGACACCCTGAAGCTCGTGCCGGAGGGCGTCGAGGGCCAGGTGCCCTACAAGGGCCCGGTCGCCGGCGTGCTGCACCAGCTCACCGGCGGCGTGCGCGCGGCCATGGGCTATGTCGGCGCCCGCACCCTGCCCGAGTTCCGCGAACGCGCCGAATTCATCCGCATCAGCGGCGCCGCCCTGCGCGAGAGCCACGTCCACGACGTGACCATCACCCGCGAGAGCCCGAACTACCCCGGCCGCGGCTGATCGCCGGCGCCAGCCTCGCGTCGGCCGCCTACCGGATCGTGCCGGGATAGAAGAAGTCGACGAGGATGAGCGAGATCCCGGGCACGTAGGTGCACATCAGGAGGACGATCAGCAGGGCCAGGATGAAGGGCATGTTGACCTTCGTCGTCTGCCAGATGTCCGACTTGGCGATCGAGCAGGCGGCGATCAGCACGCTCGCCACCGGCGGGGTCTGCTGGCCGATGGCGAGGTTGAGGGTCACGACGAGACCGAAATGGACCGGGTCGATGCCGACCGCGAGCACCATCGGCATGACGATCGGCACCACCAGGATGATCGCCGCCGCCGAGTGCAGGAACATGCCGAGCAAAAGGAAGGCGATGTTCAGGAGGAACAGCACCGCGTACTTGTTGTCGGTGAGGTCGCCGATGGCCCGGGCGAGGCCCTGCGGCACCTGCGCCTCGGTGAGGAAGGTGCCGATCAGGGCCGAGCTCGCGACCAGCAGCATCACCACCGCGGTCTGCACGCCGCCGTCGATGCAGGCCTTCTTGAGCTCGCGCCAGTCGAGCTCCCGGTAGATCACCGTGCTGATGAACAGCGCCGCCACCACGGCGAGGCCCGCCCCTTCCGTCGCGGTGACGAAGCCGCCGAAGATGCCGCCCAGGATGATGATCGGCAGGAGGAAGGCCCAGGCGGCCTCCTTGAAGGCCTGCCAGACCCGGGTCAGCGAGAAGCGCTCCTCGATCGGAAAATTGTAGCGCACGGCCTGGATGTAGGCGGCGATGGCGAGGCCGAAGGCGCCGACGATGCCCGGCAGGATGCCGGCGACGAACATCTTCACCACGCTCGTCTGCGACATCACCGCGTAGAGGATCATCGGGATCGAGGGCGGGATGATGATGGCGAGGCTCGCCGCCGACGAGGTGACGGCGGCGGCGAACTCCTTGGAATAGCCGCGCTGGCGCATGGCCGGGATCAGGATCGTGCCGATGGCGGCGACGCCGGCCACCGCCGAGCCGGAGATCTCGGCGAAGAACATCGAGGCGCCGATCACCACCATCGACAGGCCGCCGCGGATGAAGCCGAGCAGCGCCGAGGCGAAGCCGATCAGGCGGCGCGAGATGGTCGAGGAGTTCATGATCGCGCCCGCCAGGATGAACAGCGGGATCGCGAGGAGCGGGAAGCTCGAGGCGCCCTCGAACATGACGAGCGCCACGTTGACGAGTTGGTCGGCCCCCTGCGTCAGCACGATGGCGCCGACGGCGGTGAGGCCGAGCGCCACGGCGATCGGCACGTTGAGCAGCGACAGGGCCAGCATGCCGACGAGCATCAGGCCGATGGTCATGCCCGCCACCCCCGGTGCTCGGAGGGCGGCCGCTCGCCCGGCGGCGTGTCGGCGACGTGGGCGAGGGCCTCCTTCAGCTCGGCGTCCATCAGGCCGCCGGCGCGGGCGTCGCGCAGGCGCTGCGGCATGCGAAGCGCCTCGGCGATCATGAACAATACGGCGCCGACCGGGATGACCGACTGCGTCAGCCAGAGCGGCACCTGCGGCAGGCTCACCATCCGGTCGTTGCCGAGGACGACCAGCACCTCCCATCCGGTCACGGCGAGGATGCCGAAGAACAGGAACACGCAGGCCTCGGCGAACAGGGTCGCGACGACCCGCCAGCGCGGCGGCATGGCGTTGACGAGCTCGGGCACGCCGATATGCGAGCCCTTCAGCGCGGCGAGGGCCGAGCCGTAATAGGTGAGCCAGACGAGGCCGATCGAGGCGAGCTCGTCGTACCAGACGAGGGCCCGGCCGAGATAGCGGAAGACGAAGCCGCACACGATGATCGTCGTCAGCCCGACCACGAGGGCGATCACGATCCATTCGAGCAGGCGCTCGAAGGCGTTGCGGACGAGGGTGAGGGAACGCACCGGGTCCTCGGCGGCTCGAAGGCGGGAGCGGGCGGCTCCAGGAGGGAGGCGGGCCGGCGCGGGGCCGGCCCGACCGTCGTCAGGAGGTCTTGCCGAGGGCGAGCGCCTCGTCGATCAGCGCCTTGCCTTCCGGCACCTTGGTCGAGAACTCCTTGTAGATGGCGTCGCTCGCCTTGATGAAGGCGTCCTTGTCGGCCTCGTTGACCTGCATCCCGGCCGCCTTGAGCTTGGCCAGGAAGTCGTCGTCGATCTCCGCCGCCATCTTGAGCACGTCGCTCTCCATCTCGCGGGCGAGATCGGCGAGGCCCTTCTGCACGTCCGCCGGCAGGCGGCTCCAGCTGCGGCCCGCCGTGACGTAGGCCGGCGTGTAGACGTGGCCGGTGAGCGACAGGAACTTCTGCACCTCCTGGAACCGGGCCGGGAAGATCTGCGCGAACGGGTTCTCCTGCCCGTCCATGACGCCGGTCTGAAGCGCCACGAACACCTCCGAGAAGGCGAGCGGGCTCGGGTTGGCCCCGTAGGCCTGGAACATCTTCACCCGCCACTCGCCCTGCGGCACGCGCAGCTTGATGCCCTTGAGATCGTCCGGCGTGACGATCGGGCGGCGGCTGTTGGTGATGTGGCGGACCCCGTTCTCCCACACGGCGAGGATCTTGTAGCCCTCCTTCTCCGCCGCCGGCGCCATCTTGGGCATGACGATGCGGTCGCGGATGCGGGCCATGTGATCCCGGTCCTTGACGAGGTAGGGCATCTCGAACAGCCCGAACACCGGCACCTGCGAGGACATCACGGTCGAGGGCAGGGCGAGGTCGACGGTGCCGAGCTTGAGCTTCTTCATGAGCTCGGCGTCGCCGCCAAGCTGGCTCGAGCCGAACACGGTCACCTTGACCTTGTCGCCGAGCTTGGCGTTGGCGCGCTTGGCGAATTCCTGCGCGGCGCGGTCGAACAGGGACCCGGGCTCGCCCACGTGGCCGAGCTTGACCTCGGTCTGGGCGAGGGCCGGGCCGGCGGCGAGCGCCCCGGCGAAGATCGCCGAGAGCAGGATGCGGCGGTCGAGTATCATGGCTTTCCTCCGTGATGGGGGGCTCTCTGCGGAGCCTTGTGAAAAGGGCTATTCGGGTTCCTGGCCTTCCGGGCCGGCATTGCCGGAGAGGTAGGCGATCGCGGCCTCGACCCCGCCCGGCCGGTGCGGGATCCCCATGGCGCGCAGCCCGATCTCGACGCCCGAGAGCGTGCCGGTGACCATGAGGTCGTGGAAGTCGCCGAGATGGCCGATGCGAAACACCTTGTCGGCGAGGGGCCCGAGGCCGTTGCCGAGGGACATGTTGGTGCGCTGCAGGATCTCGGCGCGCAGCGCGTCGGCGGAATGGCCCTCGGGCAGCCGCACGGCGGTCAGGGACGAGGAATACTCGGCCGGGACCCGGCACTGGATCTCGAATCCCCAGTGGCGCACGGCCCGGCGCGTCGCCTCCGCCGCCCGGTCGTGACGGGCGAAGACGTTGTCGAGCCCCTCCTCGTGCAGCATCCCGATGGCGACGCTGAGCCCCTGCAGGAGGTTCGTCGCCGGCGTGTAGGGGAAATACCCCTTCTCGTTCGCCGCCAGCATGTCCTCCCAGTCCCAGAAGGACCGGGGCATCCGGGCCGCCTTCGCCGCGGCGAGGGCCTTCTCGGAGATGGCGTTGAAGGACAGGCCCGGCGGCAGCATCAGCCCTTTCTGCGAGCCGCCGACGGTGACGTCGACGCCCCATTCCTCGTGCCGGTAGTCGATCGAGCCGAGCGACGAGATGGTGTCGACCATGAGCAGCGCCGGGTGCCCGACCGCGTCGATCGCCTTGCGCACCGCGGGGACGTTCGAGGCGACCCCGGTCGAGGTCTCGTTGTGGACGACGCAGACCGCCTTGATCGCCCGCTCCTTGTCGTCGGCGAGGCGCGCCTCGATGAGCGAGGCGTCGACGCCGGAGCGCCAGTCGCCCTCGATGAACTCGGCTTCGAGGCCGAGGCGTCGGCCCATCTTCTGCCAAAGGGTGGCGAACCAGCCGGTCTCGAACATCAAGACCTTGTCGCCGGGCGACAGGGTGTTGACGAGCGCCGCCTCCCAGGCGCCGGTGCCGGAGGCCGGGTAGATGATCACCGGGCCCGAGGTCTTGAAGATGGTGCGGATGCCGGCGAGCACCTCCCGGCCGAGCTTGCCGAATTCCGGCCCGCGATGGTCGATGGTCGGCTTGGCGATCGCCGCGAGCACCGGCAGGGGCGTGTTGGTCGGCCCCGGGATCTGGAGGAAGTGCCGGCCCGGCTGATACGCCATGCTGTCGCGGTCTCCTGCGCCCTTCGTGCGGGCGCAGTGTTGTATTAGGTACACCAGGAAGGCAAGCGCCGATCCCGCTCCGAGGACTCGCGAACCGTTGAACGCCCCCTCCCCCGGCTTCCGCCATCTCGGCCTCGAGCGCCGCCTGGTCAAGGCGATGGCCGGCGAGGTCCGGTTCGACGCCTTCACCCGCGGCCGCTACGCCACCGACGCCTCGATCTACCAGATCATGCCCATCGGGGTGGCGTTTCCGCGGGACACGGCGGACGTCGCGGCGGCGCTGACCATCGCCCGCGAGGAGGGCGTGCCGGTGATCGCCCGCGGCGGCGGCACCTCGCAGAACGGACAGCCGATCGGGCCCGGGCTCGTCCTCGACTTCAGCCGCCACTTCAACGGCATGGTCGCCTACGACCCGGCCGCGCGGACGGCGACCGTTCGGCCCGGCATGGTGCTCGAGCACCTCAACCAGCGCCTGCGGCTCGACGGCCTGTTCTTCCCCGTCGAGCCGTCTACGGCGAGCCGCTGCACCCTCGGCGGCATGACCGGCAACAATTCCTGCGGCGCCCGGTCCCTCGCCTACGGCAAGATGGTCGACAACGTGCTCGCCGTGCAGGCGCTCCTCCCGGACGGAGAGGCTTTTTCCTTCGGCCGGCTCGACAACGAGGCCGGCGCGACCGGCGCCGAGCGGGCCCGCGCGATCGCCGCCGCCATGCTGCGCCTCGCGGAACGCGAGCGGGGCGAGATCCTCGCCCGCTTCCCCAAGGTGCAGCGGCGGGTCGGCGGCTACAACCTCGACAGCCTGCTCGAGCCCGTGCCGAACCTCGCCCACCTCCTCGTCGGCTCGGAGGGGACGCTCGCGCTCACCACGGCGGTGACCCTGAAGCTGTCGCCCCTGCCGAAGCACCGGGTCATGGGCGTGTGCCATTTCCCGAGCTTCCGCTCGGCCATGGAGACGACCCGCCATCTCGTGGCGCTCGGGCCGACCGCGGTCGAGCTCGTCGATCACAACGTGCTCGTGCTGGGGGCCGACATCCCGCTGTTCCGGCAGACGCTGTCGCAGATCACCCGGGGGCAGCCGAACTGCCTGCTCCTCGTCGAGTTCGCGGGCGAGGATGCGGACGCCCTCGCCGGCGACCTGCGGCGTCTCGACCAGTGCATGGCCGACCACGGCGTCGGGGAAGCCGTGGTCGGCCATGCACTGGTCGAGCCGGGCCAAGTCGCCGGCGAGGGCGTCCGCATCCTCGCCGGCGAACTCGACGAGGAGCAGGCAGTTGGGCGCGCCGCGGGTG
>DATLFZ010000228.1:0-4471 GCA_035540795.1 Beijerinckiaceae bacterium
CATGGCCGATTCTTCGCCGCAGATGTAGGCGCCGGCGCCGCGGCGCAGGTGGATGCGGGTGTGGCGGGACAGGCCCGCCGCCTCGACCTTCGGGATCTCCCGCAGGAGGAGCTCCCGGCACTGCGGGTACTCGTCGCGCAGGTAGACGTAGACGTCGCTCGCCTCGACCGCCCAGGCGCCGATCAGCATCCCTTCGAGGAAGCGGTGCGGATCGGTCTCCAGGTAGTGGCGGTCCTTGAATGTGCCGGGCTCGCCCTCGTCGGCGTTGACCGCCATCAGCCGCGGGGCGGGCTCGGCGCGCACGAAGCGCCACTTGCGCCCGGTCGGGAAGCCGGCGCCGCCGAGGCCGCGCAGGTTGGACTCCTCCATCCCGGCGATCACCTCCTCGACCGGCTTGCGGCCGTCGAGGCAGGCCTGGAGCAGGGCGTAGCCGCCGCCGGCCCGGTAGGCGTCGAAATCGACGTGGGCCGGGATGTGCGGGTGGGTGTCGCCCTTCGCGACGACCGCGGTCACGCTTTCGACCGTCGCATGCTCGTGCAGCGCGTGCCCGATCGCGGTCACCGGGGCGTTGTGGCAGCCGCCCATGCAGGGCGCGCGCACGACGCGCACGTTCGGCTCGAGGGTGTTTTGGAGTTCGGCGAGGAGCCGCTCCGCCCCCACCATGGCGCAGGTGAGGCTGTCGCAGACCCGGACCGTGAGCGGCGGCGGGGCCGGCTCGTCCTCCATGACGATGTCGAAATGGGCGTAGAACGAGGCGACCTCGTACACCTCGACCAGCGCCATCCGCATCTCCTGCGCCAGCGCCACGAGGTGGCGGGCGTGCAGGCAGCGAAAACGGTCCTGCAGGAGATGGAGGTGCTCGATCAGGAGGTCGGCCCGGCGGGGCCGGTCGCCGAGGAGCGCGCGCACCTCGTCGACGGCATCCGCGTCCGGCTGGCGCCCGCGCGGGAACTCGCGCGTGCGGCGCCGCCCGGAGCCCGGGTGGACGCTGCGGTCGGGGTTCGCGCCGTTGGGCTTCGGGCCGTGCGGCCGCGGAGCCCGGGGGTCGTGGATGTTCATCTGCGGCACCGATGCCCCTCCCCTTCAAGGGGAGGGGTTAGGGGTGGGGAAGAGTCGCCCCACCCCGCCCTCACTTGGTTCGGGCGACCCTCCCCTCGAAGGGGAGGGTCGATCACAGCAGGCCCGCGCCGCGGGCCCACTTGTACTTGGCGCCGAGCACCTCGACCGGAAGCTCGGTCGAGTAGGCGTAGGCCGGGATGCCGTGGTCGTAGAGGTACTGCGCGGCCTCCTCGACCTCGACGTCGCCGGCGAGCGAGGCGACGACGGGCTTCACCTTGCCCTTGGCGCGCATCTCCTCGACGACCTCGGCCATGAGCCGGGCGAACACCATCGGCGGCGTCACGATGGTGTGCCAGTAGCCGAGGATGAGCGCGTGGATGCGGTCGTCCTCGAGCCCGAGCCGCACCGTGTTCTGGTAGGTCTTCGGCGGCTCGCCGCCGGTGATGTCGACCGGGTTGCCCGACGCCCCGAACGGCGGGATGAACGCCTTGAACGCCTCGTCGAGGTCCTTCGGGAAGGACATCAGCGACAGGCCGTTGTCGACGACCGCGTCGGAGAGCAGCACGCCCGAGCCGCCGGCACCCGTGATGATGACCACGTTCTCGCCCTTGGGAGTCGGGAGAACCGGCACGCCGCGGGCGAATTCGAGGAGCTGGCGCAGGGAGCGGGCGCGGATGACGCCCGATTGCTGGAACACGTCCTCGTAGATCTTGTCGTTGCCGGCGAGCGCGCCCGTGTGGGACGAGGCCGCCTTGGCGCCCGCCGAGGTGCGGCCCGCCTTCAGCACGATGACCGGCTTCTTCTTCGACACGCGCTTCGCCATCTCGGCGAAGGCGCGGCCGTCCTTCAGGTCCTCGCAGTGCTGGGCGATGACGTGCGTGTTGTCGTCCTGCTCGAAGAAGGCGAGCAGGTCGTCCTCGTCGACGTCCGACTTGTTGCCGAGACCGACGATCGCCGACACGCCCATCTTGGCCGAGCGCGAGAAGCCGATGATCGCCATGCCGATGCCGCCCGACTGGGACGACAGGGCGGCGTGGCCCTTCACGTCGTAGGCCGTGCAGAAGGTCGCGCAGAGGTTCTCCCAGGTGTAGTAGAACCCGTAGATGTTCGGGCCCATCAGGCGGATGTTGTACTTCCGCCCGATCTCCTGGATCTCCTTCTGGCCCTCGTGGTTGCCGGTCTCGGCGAAGCCCGACGGGATCAGCACGGCGCCGGCGATGCCCTTCTCGCCGCATTCCGTGAGCGCCTGCGCCACGAACTTCGCCGGGATCGCGAACACGGCGACGTCGATGTCGCCGGGCACGTCCTTGACCGAGCGGTAGGCCTTGTAGCCGAGGATCTCGTCGGCCTTCGGGTGGATCGGGTAGATCTGGCCCTTGTAGCCCCCGTTGATGAGGTTCTTCATCACCGAGTTGCCGATCTTGCCGTCCTCGGCCGAGGCGCCGATCACCGCGAGCGTCTTCGGCCGCATGATGCGGTTCATCGCCTTGACGATCTCGTCCTGGGCGGGCCGGTGGCGCTGCTCGTGCGGCTCGAAGTCGACGACGATGCGCACGTCGGCGGCGGTCGCGTCCTTCGCGGTGGCGAAGACCGGGTTGAGGTCGAGCTCGGAGATCTCGGGGAAGTCGGCGACGAGCTGCGACACCTTGACGATCAGGTCGGCGAGGGCGTCGCGGTTGACCGCCTCGCCGCCGCGCACGCCCTTCAGCATCTCGGCCGCCTGGATGCCGTCGAGCATCGACAGGGCCTCGTCCCGGGTGCAAGGGGCGAGACGGAAGGTGATGTCCTTGAGCACCTCGACGAGGACGCCGCCGAGGCCGAAGGCGACGAGCTTGCCGAAGGAGCCGTCGGTCACGGCGCCGACGATGACCTCCTGGCCGCCTTTCAGCATCTGCTGGACCTGGACGCCGTCGATCTTGGCGTCGGCCTTGTACTTCCTGGCGTTGGAGAGGATGGTCTCGTAGCCCTGACGCACCTCGTCGGCGCTCTTGAGGCCCACGAGCACGCCGCCGGCCTCGGTCTTGTGCAGGATGTCCGGGGAGACGATCTTTAAAACCACCGGCAGGCCCATGTCCTGGGCGAGGCGGGCGGCCTCGTCGGCGGAATTCGCGACCCCCTCCTTCGGCACCGGGATGCCGTAGGCGTCGCAGACGAGCTTGCCTTCGGGGGCGGTCAGCGCGTCGCGCCGGTCCGCCTTCACCTTGTCGAGGACCCGCCGGACCGTGTCCTTGGCGTTGCCTTCCTGCTTCAGGGCGACCATCGATTTCCTCCAGCTCGTCTTGTTCGGCGGGGCCGACCCGTCCGGCGGATAGGGCGTCCATCCCTGGCCGCTCAGCGGCCCATTGTCCGTTCCCGGCCGCTCGCGGCCGTCAAGAGACGGCGCGCGAGCCGGTTCCGGGCGCGTTGGTATTTGGTATGCCAATCAGCCGGGCTGTCAAGGCCCTCGGCTTTCCGCGAGGCGCGCGGCGTAGCGCGCCATCAGGTCCACCTCGAGGTTCAGGCGGTCGCCCGGGCCGCGCTCGCCCCAGGTCGTGACCGCGAGCGTGTGCGGGATGAGGAGGACCGAGAAGACGTCACCTTCGACGGCGTTGACCGTGAGCGAGGTGCCGTCGAGGCAGACCGAGCCCTTCTCGGCGATGAAGCGGGCGAGCGACGCCGGGGCGCGGATCGCGAAGCGGGCGGTCGGACCCCACGGGTCGTCCCCCGCGGTCACCGCCTCCCGGGACAGGATCTCGGCCACCCCGTCCACATGGCCGGTGACGATGTGGCCGCCGAGCTCGTCGCCGATCTTCAGCGAGCGCTCGAGGTTGAGGCGCGTCCCCTCGCGCCAGGACCCGGCGGTGGTGCGGGCGAGGGTCTCGGCGGCGACGTCGACCTCGAACCAGGCGCCCCCCGCGCGCGGACCGGACGCGACCACGGTCAGGCACGGGCCGCCGCAGGCGATCGAGGCGCCGAGCGCGATCCCGGCCGGGTCGTAGCCGCAATCGATGCGCAGGCGCCGCAGGCGCTCGCTGCCCGAGACGGCAGCGACCGTGCCCACGTCGGTGACGATGCCGGTGAACATCACGCCCTCTCGTAGGTCTCGATCCGGTCCTCCCCCGCATTCTCGACCGAAAGCGGCCGCATGGACCGCATCGTCGCCGCGAGAACCGGGCCGATCGCCGGGAGCCCGGGACCGGACAGGGGCCGTGCGCTCGTCGCGACCACGAGCTCGTCGACGAGATCCCGTTCGGCCAGTCCCTCCGCCAGGGTCGGCCCCCCCTCGCAGAGGATCCGGGTGAGGCCGCGGTCGCCGAGGACGGAGAGCGCCTCGGCGAGGTCGAGCCGTCCGTCCCGGCCGAGGCCGACCCGCAGCACCTCGGCCCCGGCGGCGGAGAGGGCCGCCTCCCGCTCCGCCGGGGCGCCGTGGCTC
>DATLFZ010000229.1:0-14939 GCA_035540795.1 Beijerinckiaceae bacterium
CGAATGATGCAAGCCGTCCTCGATGCCTCCGCCGTGCTCGCCTTCCTGCGGAGGGAGCCCGGGCACGAGACGGTTGCGGGCCTGATGCCCGGCTCGCTTCTGTCGGCGGTCAACTTCGCCGAGGTCGTGACCAAGCTCGTGGAGCGCGGCAGCTCCGGCCGCGGGCGGCGAGAGCGTCGCGGCGGGGTGCTGTGGACGCACACGCGGCCCCTCGGCCTCTCCCTCGGCGACCGGGCCTGTCTGGCCCTCGCGCTCCGGGAAAAGCTCCCGGCCGTCACCGCCGATCGGCGGTGGACCGAACGGGACCTCGGACTTGAAATCCGCTTGCTGCGGCCCGCGGAGGCGTGACCCGCGGCCCCCGCACAGGCCCGGTCACCGGGCCTTCGGCTCGACCTTCTCCACCGGCCCGCCGGCCTCGCGCCAGGCGGCGAAGCCGCCGCCCACATGCGCGACGGGTTTGAGGCCCATGTCGCTCGCGGTCGCCGCGGACAGGGCCGAGCGCATCCCGCCGGCGCAGAAGAACACGAA
Organism: Beijerinckiaceae bacterium; assembly: GCA_035540795.1. Lineage (GTDB taxonomy): Bacteria > Pseudomonadota > Alphaproteobacteria > Rhizobiales > Beijerinckiaceae > JAJKJG01. The sequence continues at coordinate 529 of DATLFZ010000229.1, forward strand.
GCGCTTGTCCTGCGCGAAGACCGGCTTGTGATAGGGGCTCTCCGGGTCGATCCAGAACTCCAGCATCCCGCGCGGGCAGTGGAAGGCGCCGGGAATCCGGCCCTCCCGCTCGAGCTCGCGCGGGTCGCGCAGGTCGACCAGCACCACGTCGTCGCGGCCGTGCAGCTTCACCGCCTCCTGCGCCGGGATCGTCTCGATCTTGGCGTTCGCCTCGTCGACGAGGGCCTTGTAGCCGCGCTTGATCTCCTGGGGCATGCTGGTCCGCCTCGCGTGCCGGCGCAGACTGGGCGAGCCGGCGCCCGGGGTCAACCGGAGGACCCATGGCCTTCTCGCTCCTCGACTGGGTCGCGCTCGCCTTCTTCGTCGCGGCCTGGATCGCCTATCATGTCGCGGTCGAGCTCACGCCGGCGGGCGGGCACAGCCTCAACCGGGTCATGAACGAGCACCGGCGCGGCTGGATGGAGCGCATGCTGTCCCGCGAGAACCGGGTCGTCGACACCACCATCATGGCGTCGCTCCAGAACGGCACCGCCTTCTTCGCCTCGACCTCGCTCCTCGCGGTCGGCGGCTCGCTCGCGCTGCTGCGCACGCCGGACGAGGTGCTCGGGCTGTTCGACGGCCTGCCGTTCGGGTCGGCGGGAAGCCGTGCCGCCTTCGAGGCGAAGGCGCTCGGGCTCGCGGTGATCTTCGTCTACGCCTTCTTCAAGTTCGCCTGGTCCTACCGCCTCTTCAACTATGCGGCGATCCTGGTCGGGGCGGTGCCGCTCCACCGGATCCCGCCGGACCCGGACGGGCTGGCGGCGGCGCACCGGGCGGCCGCAATGACGACCGTCGCCGGCACCCATTTCAACCGCGGCCAGCGCGCCTTCTTCTTCGCGCTCGCCTATCTCGGCTGGTTCGTGGGCGCCGGCGCCTTCATCGCCGCGACGGCGGCGGCCCTTCTGGTCATGTGGCGGCGCCAGTTCGCCTCCGACGCCCTTGCCGCGCTCGCGGGAGCGCCCCGGTGAGCGATCCGGCGGCGGTGGAAGCGACCATCCTGCGGCTCGTGGCGGAGCGGCCGGGCCGCACGGTCGGGCCGATGGACGTCGCCCGCGCGCTGGGCGGCGACCACCCGGACGGGTGGGGGCCCCTCATGCCGGCGGTGCGCCGGGCGGCAGTGCGCCTCATGAAGCGCGGCGAGGTGGTGATCCTGCGCAAGGGCCGGCCGGTCGACCCGGACGACTTTCGCGGCGTCTACCGCATCGCCGGGTCGGGCGCCGGGAACAGCGCGTCGGTGTAGCCGGCGAGGCGGTAGGCCAGGAGGCCCATCCATTCCCGCGTGGCGACGTCGAAGCGGCGCAGCCCGTCGGACACCGAGCGGAACGGCACCGCCGCCTCCGCCGCGCCGCCGGTGCGATAATCGACCGGATAGGGCACGACGGAAAAACCCGCCTGCCGGAACACACCGATCGAGCGCGGCATGTGCCAGGCGGAGGTGACGAGGAGCCAGCGCTCGCCGGGCTTCGGCGCGACCATCTCCCGGGCGAAGACCGCGTTCTCGCGGGTGTTGCGGGCCCGGTCCTCCCACAGGACGCGGTCCGGATCGATGCCGAGGGCGCCGAGGTGACGCGCCACCGCGGCGGCTTCCGTCTCGTCGCGGCGCAGCCCCGGCCCGCCCGAATAGACGATCCGCATCGGCGGCTCGTGGCGGGCGAGCGCGAGGAGGGCGAAGATGCGCTCCGCCGCTTCGTTGGCCACGAGCTGGCCGCGGTCGAACGTGTCGGTCGCCTCGACCGCCCCGCCGAGCACGATGGCCCCCGCGAAAGGGGCGTCGAGCGGGGTCGGCGGGAAGCGCTCCTCGAGGGCCAGCATGGCGAAGGAGGCGAGAGGGGAGAGGCCGAGCACGAGGATCGCCGCCGCCGCGCCCGTCGCGAGGCCCGCCCCGAGGCGGCGCCAGCGCGTGAAGGCGAGGACGGCGCCCAGCAGGGCGAGACAGGCGAGCAGGTTCGACGGGGTGGCGAGGAACCAGAAGATCTTGGAGAGATAGAAGAACACTCAGCCGCGCTCGGCCTCGTAGCGGGCCTTGGTCTCGGCGTTCGGCGGGTAGAGCCCGGGCAGCGGCACGCCGCGCTCGACCTCCCGCATGATCCAGGCTTCGAGCCGCTCCTGCTCGGGCCCGGCCTCGGCGACCGCGCCGACGAGGGCCGCCGGGATCACCACCGCCCCGTCCCCGTCGGCGACGATGACGTCGTTCGGGAACACGGCGACCCCGCCGCAGGCGATCGGCTCCTGCCAGCCGACGAAGGTCAGGCCCGCCACGGAAGCCGGCGCGGCGACGCCCGAGCACCAGACCGGCAGGCCGGTCGCGGCGACGCCGGCGCCGTCGCGCATCACCCCGTCGGTGACGAGCGCCGTCACGCCGCGCTTGCGCATGCGGGCGCACAGGATGTCGCCGAAGATGCCCGCCTCGGTCACCCCGAGGGCGTCGGCGACGGCGATGCAGCCCTCCGGCATGTCCTCGATGGCACCGCGGGTCGAGCGCGGCGAGGACCAGGATTCGGGCGTCGCGAGGTCCTCGCGGGCCGGCACGAAGCGCAGGGTGAAGGCCGGCCCGACCAGGCGCTCGCCGGCGTTGAAGCGCGGCATCGGACCCTTCATCCAGGTGCGGCGGATCCCCTTCTTGAGGAGGATCGTGTGGATCGTGCCGGTGGAGGTGGCGGCGAGCGCTTCGGCGGTGGCCTTGTCGAGGGTCATGGGCGGGTCCTTTCGGCCCGCTCCATACGACGCGAGCGCGGGCGGGCCAACCGCCGTCGCTCAAGACGCGATAGCGGCCCTCTCGGGTCTTCGACGGTGCGTCTCGTAGATGTGGGCGACCCATTGCAGCCCCGGGCGTGCGCTCCAGCGGTCGAGGGTCGCCTCCAGCCTGTCGGGCAGCACGAAGTCACGGTAGAGCGGGCAGGCGATCGGTCGTGCAAGGGGTGAAAGGAGGCTCGCCGCGGTGATGTCGGCGCGCCCGAAGCGGTCACCCGACAAGTACCGCCCGCCCGCCACCTGCTGGTCGAACCAGTCCAACTCGCTCGAAAGCTCCTGCTCGAGTTCGTCGAGCAGCGCTGGGCGGGCGTTCATCCCGGCGATCATGAGGCGACGCAGAGCGGGCCACATCAGGGAGGCGAGCCTGCCCTCCCACGCCGGGGCGCCATCGAGAAGAAGCCGGCGCACCTCCGCCGGACGATCGGTCAGCGTCCCGGCATAGATGAATCGACGGACCAAAACGGCGATCCGGTTCTGGAGCCGCTGCTCGATCGTCGAAGCCTCTCCGGAGACGCCGGTCCAATCCAGGATCATGTCGCTGCCCTGGACGACCCTGTCGGCGGTCCGCAGGATCGGAAGCGTCGTACCGGCCGCGATCCGCCGCGCCTTCATCGCGTGGAGGCCGACCGCCCACTTTTCCTCGACATAGGGGATTCCGGCGTGATCGAGGGCCCACCTCGCCCGCTCGCAATAATGCGAGGGCGGCAGGACATAGAGCCGGGGCAGGACGTCGAAGGTCACCCGCTACCGGTCCCAGTCCGGCGCCCAGGCGGGCGAGATCATCCGCCCGTCCGGGCGGGCGAGGGCGGACAGGCGCGCCATCTCCGCCTCCGAGAGCGCGAAGTCGAACACCGCGAGGTTCTCGGCGATGCGCCCCTCGTCCCCGGATTTCGGGATCGCGACGCAGCCCTGCTGCACGTGCCAGCGCAGCACGACCTGGGCCGGGCTGCGCCCCCGATCGGCCGCGATCGCGCGCACGGTGTCGTCGCGCAGGATCTCGGTGCGCCCGAGCGGCGCGTAGGAGACGAAGGCGACCCCGTGCCGGCGGCAGGCGGCCATGAGCCGGCTCTGGTCGAGGCGGGGGTGGTACTCGCACTGGTTGGCGACGATCGGCGCGTCGGCGAGCGCCACCGCCTCGTCGAGGAGCCGCACGGGGAAGTTCGAGACGCCGATGTGGCGGGTGAGGCCCCGGCGCCTGGCGGCGCACAGGGCGGCGATGCTCCCGCGCAGCGGGACGTCCCGGTTCGGCCAGTGGATGAGGAGGAGGTCGACCCGGTCGAGCCCGAGCCGCTTCAGGCTCGCCTCCGCCGAGCGCTCGAGGTCGCCCGGCCCGATGTCCTCGTACCACACCTTGGTGGTGACGAAGACCGCGTCCCGGTCGACGCCGCCCGCCCGCAGGCCCTCGCCGACCGCCTCCTCGTTGCCGTAGGCGGCGGCGGTGTCGACGTGCCGGTAGCCGGTCCGGAGCGCGGCCGAGACCGCGCGCACGCAATCCTCCCCCCGCAGGGTCCAGGTGCCGAGGCCGATGGCGGGGATCGCCGCCCCGTTCGCCTGTACGATCGTCTGCATCGCCCGCACCTCCCTTGGCCTGAATAGCCCCGCGCCGCCGGCGCGAAAAGCCTCAGGTGAGCGGGACCGTGAGCGCCTTCGCGCCGGCCGGACGCTCCCGCAGGCGCCGGTGCCAGGCCTCGAGATGCGGGCGAGGCGTGCGCTCCGCGGGCAGGTTGAGCCAGCGATGCGCCGCGGCGCCGGCGGCGATGTCGCCCATCGTGAAGCGCTCGCCGGCGACGTAGGGGCGCTCCGCGAGGTGAGTGTCGAGGATCGCCGCGAAGGTCTCGGCCTTGGCGAGCGCCTGGGCGATGGCGTTCTGGTCGCGCTTCTCGGGCGGGGTGCGGATCAGGCCGTGGAAGGCCGGGCCCATGGCGGGGCCGAAGGCGGTCGTCTGCCAGTCCATCCAGCGGTCGGCGTCGGCGCGCACCCGCAGGTCCTGGGGCCACAGGCCGCCCGGGTCGTGCCTGGCCGCGAGGTAGCGCACGATCGCGTTCGATTCCCACAGCACGAAGCCGTCGTCCTCGAGCACCGGCACGAGCCCGTTCGGGTTCATGCGCCGGTACTCGGGCGTGTTCACCACCCCGTGATGGAGCCCGGCCTCCCGGCGCTCGTAGGGCACGCCGAGCTCCTCGAGCGCCCAGAAGACCTTTTGCACGTTGATCGAATTGAGCCGGCCCCAGAGCGTGATCATTGGCGTCCTCCGCGAGCCGAGCATGACGTGCTCGGGCCGGAGCACAAGCCCGTTCTCCCGGCCCGGCCGCGGAGGCTTGGCCGCGTTTCCCGGTCCGCCACCGTACCGAGTGGGCCGCGCGGCCGCCGCCGCCCGGAACTGCCCTGGACGCGAGGGTTTGAGAGCCCAGCCAACTCCAAGGAGGTCACGCCTGATGACACGGACATTCCTCGCCCTGATCGGTTCGACCGCGCTCGTTTCGGCGGCGCTGGCGCAAGCCCCGGCCCAACCCGGGCAGCAGGCCCAACAGCCGGGCGCCCAGGCCCAGAACGACTGCGTCCTCCTCGTGAACTACCTCGAGCGGCACCAGGCCGGCGGGCAGGGCGCGCAGGCGCGCCCGGCCGGCCAGCAGGCCGAGGCCCGTCCGGGTCAGCCCGGGCAGCCGGCCGGCCAGGCGGGCCAGCAGGCCGCGGCGCAGCCGGGTCAGGCCGGCGCCCAGCCCGGGCAGGCGGGTGCGCAGCCCGGCCAGCAGGCGCAGGCGCGTGGCCAGCAGCCGCCGGTCACCCTGGAACAGGCCCGGCAATGGCGCGAGGCGAACAACCAGCAGGCCTGCCGCGAGGGCGTGCAGCGCATGGCGCAAGCCGGACACGATGTCCGCGTGGCGGCGGCGCAGCCCGGCCAGCAGCAGGAAGGCTCGCGCATCGTCGTGCAGCAGCCCGCGCCGCAGATCGCGGTCGAGCAGGCGGCCCCGCGGGTGGAGGTGATGCAGCAGCCCCCGACCGTGAACGTGCGCCAGCCGATGCCCGAGATCATCGTGCGCCAGGCCCCGCCGACGATCACCGTGCAGCAGCCGCAGCCGGAGATCATCGTGCGCATGCCCGAGCCGCAGGTCGAGGTCGCGCAGGCGCAGCCGCAGGTGCGGGTGCATCAGCCCGAGCCGCAGGTCCAGGTCCAGCGCCCCGACCAGCAGCCGCAGGTGCAGATGCAGCGCGAGCAGCCGCAGGTCGTGATGCAGCAGCAGGAGCAGCAGCCGCAGGTCCAGGTCCAGCGGGAGGGTCAGCCGCAGGTGCGCTACGAGCGCATGGGCGAGCCGCAGATCCAGTTCCAGCAGGCCGAAGGCCAGCCGCAGATCCGCCTCGAGCAGATGGGTCAGCCGGGCCAGCCCGGCGAGCAGGCTCGTCAGCAGCCCGGCCAGCAGCCGCAGCAGGCCGCGGCGGCGCAGCGGCCCCAGCCGGGGCAGGCCGCGCAGCCCGGCCAGGCTCAGCCCGGCCAGCAGGCGGCGATGCCGCAGGACGCCGGCACGGCCGCTCCCGTCCGGGCGCCGGTCGATCAGCGCGCCCAGGCCCAGCCGGGGCAGGCCCAGCCGGCCCAGCCCGGCGCGCCGGTTCGGGCGGCCCTGTCGGTCTCCGCCCTCGAGGACATGAACGTCTACAACGTCCGGGGCGACAACCTCGGCGACGTGGAGGAGGTGCTCCTCGGCCAGGACGGCCGCCACTACGTGGTGGTGTCCTACGGCGGTTTCCTGGGCATCGGGCAGCGGCAGGTCATGTTCCCGCTCGACCAGTTCCAGGTCCAGGGCGACCGGCTGATCCTGCCGGGCATGACCGACGACCAGCTGCGGCAGATGCCTCAGCATCAGCAGCGGGCCGGGTTCCAGCGCGCCGAGCGCAACCAGCAGGTCCAGGTGGGCCGCGGCGCCGCCGAGCCGACGGCGACCGGCACGGCCCCGGCGACGCGCGGCGAGGGTCGCACCCCCGGCGCCGGCGCCCAGACCGGCCCGGCGACGCAGCAGCGCTGACGGGCGACACCCGAGCGGGGCGGGCTTCCGCCCCGCGAGCCGGCGGGCGACCCCCGCCGGCTTTCTCACGCCGCGCCGGCTTGCACCTCCTTGAGCCGCTTCTCCCTGGCGACGTAGGCCTTGGCCTCGTCGGACCGGAACATCTCGAGGTCGGCCGGCTCCTCGGCGACCGGCGTCAGGGCGGTGTCGGTATAGGCGTAGCGGTCCTTGCCCCAGCGGATCTGCTTGTAGAGCCGCCGGGTGCGGGCGACGAGGGCGAGCCAGCGGGCCTGCTTCGCCACGGTCTCGGCGAGGTAGCGGGGATAGAACGACCAGACCGGCTCGACCGGGAATCCGGGCCGGCGGTCGCGCCGGAACTTCAGCCGCACGAACCCGCATTCGAGCGGGTGGATGCGCTCGATCCGGATCGAGCCGATGAACCAGTTGAGCACGAACAGGGTCTTGCCGACGCTGACCCTGGTGGCGGCGGCCCGCCGCAGCACCCGCTCCACGTGCTCGTCGGAATAGTAGGTCTCCCAAGCCTGCGCGTAGGCCCGGTCCCATTGCTCCTTCGACATGAGCGGGTGGGTCGTGACGGCGTGGTTGAGGTCGTACTTGTTGAGGTCCGGGTCCATCCACACGCCCTTCTCGAGGAGGCGCTTGTGGTCCTCCGAGCCGGGCAGGGGCGTGAGGTAGAAGAACTCCACCAGGTCGACCGGCAGCTCGCGCTTGATGATCTCGATGTCGCGCTGGATGCGCTCCGGCGTGTCGTTCGGGAAGCCGAGGATGTAGCCGCAATAGGTGAGCACGCCGGCCGCCTTCCAGGCGAGCAGCATCTTGCGGTACTCGGTGATCTTGTTCTGCTTCTTCTTCGCCGCTTCGAGGTTGTCCGGGCTGACGTTCTCGAGCCCGATGAAGACGCGGGTCACCCCGGCGCGGGCCGCCTTCTCGATGAAGTTCGGGATCCGGTGACAGAGCGTGTCGACCTGGATGATCAGGCGGATGCGCACGCCCTCGTTCTCGCGCAGGTGGATCAGGCGGTCGAAGATCGCCTCCCAGTCCTTGTTGCGGGCGAAGTTGTCGTCGGTGATGAAGAAATGGGTGATGCCCTGGCGGGTGTTCTCCCGGACGATGCGCTCGACGTCGTCCGGCGAGCGGCGCCGCGACTTGCGGCCCTGGACGTTGATGATGGTGCAGAACGAGCATTGGAACGGGCAGCCGCGCCCGGCGTCGAAGCTCGAATTGGCGCCGTAGGTGCGCCGCACCACTTCCGCCGGCAGGACGGGCGTCGGCACGCGCTCGATGCCGGGCAGGTCGGCCATGAAGTTGTAGATCGGCCGGAGCGTCCCGGCGAGGGCGTCGGCGAGCAGGCTCTCGAGGCGGCCCTCCTCCGCCTCGCCCGCATAGACGAAGCAGCCCATGTCGAGGGCCCGCTGCACGGCGGGATCGATCTGCGGCAGCATCGCCAGCGTCCCGGAGACGTGGAAGCCGCCGATGCCGACGGCGACGCCTCGCGCCCGCAGGGCGGCGGCGATGTCGAGGGCGCGCGGGAACTGGTTCGACTGGACGCCGACCAGCATGGCGAGCCCGTGATCGGCGGCGGCGAGGTCGCGGGCGATCCGGTCCGGGCGCACCCGGGTGTTGGTCTCGTCGATGGCGACGAGGTCGAGATCGACGTCGTCGCCGAGCACGCGCCGTTCGGCGCAGTCCTTGGCGAGGCCGTACAGACAGGCGAGCGAGTTCGCCGGGATCGGCGAGCGCAGCCACTGGATGACATAGCCGTCGTCGTCGTAATGCGACGGCTTGATCAGCACGAGCCGAAAGGTTCGGCGCTTCTTGGCTTGGCCGTCCACCGCGCGCTGTCCCCTGGCTGCTCCACATGGAGCTTCCCCGGGAGCGCTCTTAAACTATTCCGTTGAGGAAATCGACCGCTCAGCGGGCCCTGTACGGCGGCACGCCCTGGTCGGGGAGCCAGAGGCCCTTCGGGGCCTCGCCCGTCTGCCAGAACACGTCGATGGGGATGCCGCCGCGGGGGAACCAGTAGCCGCCGATGCGCAGGAACCGCGGCTCCAGGAGCTCCGCCAGACGCTTGCCGATCGCGACCGTGCAATCCTCGTGGAAGGCGCCGTGATCGCGAAAGCTGTTCAGGTAGAGCTTGAGCGACTTCGACTCGACGAGCCACGGCCCCGGCACGTAGTCGATGACCAGGATGGCGAAGTCGGGCTGGCCGGTCACCGGACACATCGAGGTGAACTCGGGCGCGGTGAAGCGGGCGACGTAAGGCGTGTCGGGATGCGGGTTCGGCACGCGGTCGAGCCGCGCCTCCTCCGGCGAGCGGGGGAGGGGAGCGGAGCGGCCGAGCTGCAGGTCGTCTGTCACCGCCCCGATGTGTTGCCGCGCCTCTGCCGGCGCAAGTTCAGGCGAGGGCGATGCGGACGCGACGGTTCTGCTTGCCCTTCTTCTCGATGTCGGTGACGCGCAGACGGCCGATCTCGCCGGTGCGGCGCACGTGCGTGCCGCCGCAGGGCTGCAGGTCGATGCCGTCGATCTCGATCAGGCGCACCCGGCCGGTGCCGCGGGGCGGCTTCACCGCCATCGTCTTGACCAGCGCCGGGTTGGCGTCAAGCTCCTCGTCCGTGATCCAGCGGGCGGAAACCGCAGCGTCGCGGGCGACGAGGTCGTTGAGCTTTTCCGTCAGGGCGTCCTTGTCGAGCCCGCCCTCGGGGATGTCGAAATCGAGCCGGCCCTCGCCCTCCCCGATCGCGCCGCCCGTGACCGGATAGGGCAGGACGACGCTGAGAAGGTGAAGCGCGGTGTGGATGCGCATGCGCGGGTAGCGGCGATCCCAGTCGAGCCGCGCCGTGACCTGGTCGCCCGGGCCGAGGGCGGCGTCGCCCGCGGGAAGATGCACGATCCCGGTCCGGTCGGGGCCGTAGACCGTGTTCGCCACGGCGACCGCGCTACCGTCCGGCCCGACGAGGGTGCCGACGTCGCCCGGCTGGCCGCCGCCCTGGGCGTAGAACACGGTCCGGTCGAGGACGATGCCGCCCTCCGGGGTCACGGCGGCGACCGTCGCCTCGCATTCGCGCAGATAGGCGTCGTCGCGGAAGAGGGGCGTGGTCATCGGCGGTCCTCGGCTTCCCGAGGCTTAGTGGATGCGGATCGGGAGAGGCAAGGGGCGCCGCCCGATGCCGTCATCCTCGACCGGAGCCGAAGGCGGAGAGCCGAGGATCTCCGTCGCGCTTGCGGCTCGCGATCCCCGGCTCGGCGCGTCGCGCCGGCCGAGGGTGACGGGATACGCGCCGCTCGCATCGCCGCCGCCCGCACCCCACATGGCGTTTCCGCCCCGAGTCCGGCATGATGCGGCGACGAGAGCTCCGATGAACGCTTCCCCCCGGATCGCCCGCCGCCGTTCGGTCTGCCCGCACGACTGCCCCTCGACCTGCGCCCTCGACGTGGAGGTGATCGACGGGCGCAGCATCGGTCGGGTGCGCGGGGACGAGGACAACAGCTACACGGCGGGCGTGATCTGCGCGAAGGTCGCGCGCTACGCCGAGCGCATCCACAGCCCCGACCGGCTGCATTACCCCCTGCGCCGGACCGGCCCCAAAGGCTCCGGCCAGTTCGCCCGAATCTCCTGGGACGAGGCCCTCGACCTCGTCGCCGAGAAGTTCCTGGAGGCCGAGCGGACGATCGGCCCCGAGGCGGTGTGGCCCTACTACTACGCCGGCACGATGGGCCTCGTGATGCGGGACGGCATCAACCGCCTGCGCCACGCCAAGCGCTATTCGGGCCAGTACTCGACGATCTGCACGTCGATCGCCTGGCCGGGCTGGATCGCCGGCACCGGCAAGCTCGCGGGCGTCGACCCCCGCGAGATGGCTTTGTCCGACTGCGTGGTGATCTGGGGCACCAACCCGGTGCACACGCAGGTCAACGTGATGACCCACGCCACCCGCGCCCGCAAGGAGCGCGGCGCCACGCTCGTGGTGGTCGACGTCTACGACAACGCAACCATGAAGCAGGCCGACCTCGCCCTGATCGTGCGGCCCGGGACCGACGGCGCCCTCGCCTGCGCGGTCATGCACGTGCTCTTCCGCGACGGGCACGCCGATTGGGACTACCTCCGCCGCTACACCGATTGCCCTGAGGAGTTCGCGGAGCACCTGAAGCCGCGCGACCCGGCCTGGGCGTCGGCGATCACCGGCCTGCCGGTCGCGGAGATCGAGGCCTTCGCCCGGCTCGTCGGCACGACGAAGAAGACCTTTTTTCGGCTCGGCTACGGCTTTGCCCGCCAGCGCAACGGGGCCGTCAACATGCACGCCGCCTCGTGCATTCCCGCGGTGACCGGCGCCTGGCAGGTCGAGGGCGGCGGCGCCTTCTTCAACAACGGGGCGATCTACCACTGGCGCAAGAGCCTGATCGAAGGGCTCGACGTGCGCGATCCGAGCGTGCGCCAGCTCGACCAGTCGCAGATCGGGCGCGTGCTCACCGGGGACGCCGCCGCCCTGCGCCACGGCCCGCCGGTGACGGCGCTCCTCGTCCAGAGCACGAACCCGGTCTCGGTCGCGCCAGAGCAGGAACTGGTCAAGCGGGGTTTCGCCCGCGACGACCTGTTCGTCTGCGTGCACGAGCAGTTCATGACCGAGACGGCGCTCATGGCCGACCTCGTCCTGCCCGCGACCATGTTCATGGAGCACGACGACGTCTACCAGGGCGGCGGGCACCAGCACATCCAGTTCGGCCCGAAGCTCGTCGAACCGCCGGGGGAGTGCCGCTCGAACCACGACGTGGTCTGCGGCATCGCCGCCCGGGTCGGCGCCGAGCACGAAGGGTTCGGGATGACCCCGCGGGAGCTCGTCGACCGGACGCTGCAAGCCTCCGGCTGGGGCACGCTCGCGGAACTCGAGGAGAAGGGCTGGATCGACTGCCAGCCGCCCTTCCGGCAGGCGCACTACCTCGACGGGTTCGGCTACAAGGACGGAAGATTCCGCTTCCGGCCGGATTGGACGAAGGTGCCGGTGCAGAACGACGGGCCGATGGGGCCCTGGGCGGCGATGCCGTCCTTCCCGGACCATTGGGAGGTGCTCGAGGCGGCGGACGAGGCGCATCCGTTCCGGCTCGCCACCAGCCCGGCGCGGCAATTCCTCAACTCGACCTTCACCGAGTCGCCGACGGGCCTCGCCCGCGAGCGCCGGCCCGAGGTGATGATCCACCCGGTCGACGCCGCCGCCCGCGGCATCGCCGACGGGGACTGGGTCGAGCTCGCGAACCACCGCGGCGCGGTGCGGCTGCGGGCGCGCCTGTTCGACGGCGTGCGCCGGGGCGTGCTGATCGCGGAATCGATCTGGCCGAACCGGTTCCACCCGCGCGGGCGGGGCATCAACACCCTCGTGGGCGCGGACCAGGTGGCGCCCTTCGGCGGCGCCGCCGTCCACGACATCCGGGTCGCGCTCACCCGGGTCGCCGACGAGGCTGCGGCGGTTCCGACCGCGGAGGCCGTGCCGGCCTGAACCCGTTTCCTGTTGCGGCGGCGTCCTTGACGGGCGCCCCGGCGCGCGGTCCTTGAGGGACGACACTCGGGGGCCCTCGATGCCGATTCGCGCCTTGCTCGTCTCGCTCCTTCTCGCCGGCGGCGCGGGGACCGCCCTCGCCGGCGGCTCCTCCGCGCCGTTCGACTACCGGCCCGATCCGGCGCTCCAGACCGAGAGCCGCGGCCAGCTCGAGGCGCGGGTGCGCCGGGCCTGCACCATCGTCCAGGCCCGCTTCCAGAACGTCGCCGAGGCGACGCTGACCGGCCCCTGCGGCTGCTACGCCTCGCGCACCATGCGGGCGCTCTCGGCGGACGAGATCCAGGCCTACCGGAATACCGGCTACTTCGACGACGGCGCGCGGGCGAAGGCGCTCGCGGCGCTGGACGCCTGCCGGCTGCCGCGCCCGATCTGAGCCATGGCCGGCCGCATCGCCCTCGCGGTCACAGAACGGGGGCCGTTCGCCGATGGCCACGCCTTCGGCGACTCGGGGCCTTACGAGGTCGTGGCCGGGCGCGCCCGCATCCGGATCGACCCCGCCTCGGTGCCCGCGGACGCGATCGCCGACCTCGACCTCGCCCCCCGCGACGGGGACGGGTTCGTCGCGGTCGTCGCCGATTTCGAGATGCTGCGCCCGGCGGAGCCCGCCCGCGGCAACCGCCGGGTCCTGTTCGACTACGGCAACCGGGGCAACAAGCGGGCGCTGCAGTTCTTCAACGACGCGCCGCATTCGAACCGCCCCCGCAGCCTCGCCCACGCCGGCAACGGCTTTCTGATGCGCCGCGGCTTTACGGTGGTGTGGCTCGGCTGGCAGGGCGACCTCCTGCCCGGAGACGACCGCCTGCTCCTCGACCTGCCGGTGGCGCGCGGGAAGGACGGTCCGGTCACCGGGACGGTGCGCAGCGAGTTCATCTTCGACGCGCCGGGCACCCGCGTCCTGCCGCTCAGCGGGCGCATCAACACCCGCAGCCACCCGGCCGTGTCCCTCGATCCGTCCCGGGCCCGGCTCACGCGGCGGCGCTACGCGGGTTCCGAGCCGGAGCTCGTGCCGCCGGAGGCCTGGTCCTTCGCCCGGGAGGAGAGCGGCATCGGCCTCGACAACCAGGGCGGCGTCGAGGCGGTGATCCCCTCGGACGTCCACATCCGCCTCGCCGCCGGCTTCGAGCCGGGCTGGATCTACGAGCTCGCATACGAGGGCCGCGACCCGCTCGTCCTCGGGCTCGGCCACGCCGCGGTGCGGGACTTCGTCGCCTTCCTGAAGTTCGACGACGAGGCGAGCCCGCTCGCGGGGGCACGCCCGGAGAAATGCTACGCCTGGGGGCGCTCGCAGACCGGCCGCTGCATCCGCGACTTCGTCCATCTCGGCTTCAACGACGCCGGTGGCCGGCGCGTCTTCGACGGCGTCTTCCCGCACGTGTCGGGGGCGGGGCGGATGGCGATGCACCGCTTCGCCAACCTGACCTACGGCGGCACGATGCAGCACGAGGACCGCAGCGCCGAGACCGACCGCTTCCCCTTTGCCTATGCCCCGAGCGTCGATCCGGCGACCGGGGCCACCGACGCCATCCTCAGGCGGCCCCAGACCGACCCGTTGGTGATCCATACCCAGAGCTCCACCGAGTACTGGAACCGGCGCGGCTCCCTCGTCCACACCGACGCCGACGGCCGGGATCTGCCCGACGCGGAGGGCGCCCGGGTGTATCTCTGGGCGAGCACGCAGCACTATTCCGACCCCAATCTCGGCCCGCCGAAACGGGGCGTCGGCCAGAACTACGACAACACGGTCCAGACCTCGTTCCTGTTCCGCGCCCTCCTCGACGCCCTGGACCGATGGGCGAGCGACGGCGTGCCGCCGCCGCCGAGCCGGGTGCCGTCGTCCCGACGCGGCACCGTCGCGGAATGGCGGGCGAGATTCCCGGCCATCCCCGGCCTGGCCCTGCCGACCCGCTGCAACGAGCTGCCCGGCTACGCGGTGGTGGTGCCGCTGACCGACGCGGACGGCAACGAGGTCGCCGGCCTGCGCGCGCCGATGATGCGCGCGCCGCTCGGCACCTATGCGGGCTGGAACGTCCGGGCGCGCGGCCAGGGGCAG
>DATLFZ010000230.1:0-11769 GCA_035540795.1 Beijerinckiaceae bacterium
CGGTCGAGGTGCTTGAATACGCCATGGCCGAGATGGGTCGGTCCCGCAAGGAACTCGCGGAAATTCTCGGGTCGAGCGCGCGGGCCTCCGAGATCATGAACCGCAAGCGCCTTCTCACGCGCACCATGATCGAGAAGATCAGCCGCGCGTGGCACATCCCGTATGCCGCGCTGGCGAAGCCCTATCGGCTGGCGACCGCCGCGGGAGCTGAGCGAGGCCAGGCCCGGACCCAGCCGCGGTGAGGGGGCGGCGCGCGACCTCATGCTGCGCGGCAGGGCCTGCGCCGCGCGGCCGCCGTCCTCACCCGACGTGACGAATGGGAACCGGCCGATGTCCCTGCGGCCCGCCCTTCTCGATCCGCTCTTTGCCCCGGCGACGGTGCTGCCCGGCGTCGGGCCGAAGATCGCGCCGCTCCTCGACCGGCTCCTCGGCGAGCCCGGCCGGCCGGCCCGCGTCATCGACGTCCTGTTCCACCTGCCACACGCGGGCATCGCCCGCGAACTCGTGGGCTCCATCGCGCAGGCGCCGATCGGCGAGACGGTGACACTGGCCGTCACCGTGACCCGCCACCGCCCCGCGCCCCTCGGGCGGGTGCGGGCGCCCTACAAGGTCCTGGTCGAGGACGAGACCGGGGACGTCACGCTCGTCTTCTTCAACATGCCCAAGGGCCGGATGGAGAAGCTTCTGCCGGTCGGCGAGAAGCGCCTGATCTCGGGCAAGATCGAGCTGTGGGACGGCCACCGCCAGATGGTCCATCCCGAGCGCATCCTGGACGAGCGCAACGCCGCGAGCCTGCCCGCCGTCGAGGCGGTCTACGGCCAGACCGAGGGGCTCACCTCGCGGCTGCTGGCCCGCTACGTCGGCGCGGCGCTGGAGCGGATCCCGAAGCTGCCCGAATGGCAGGACCCGGCCTGGCGCGAACGCCAGCGCTTCCCCGCCTTCGGCGACGCGTTGCGGGCGCTACACCGGCCCGAGGAGGCGGGCGCCCTTTCCGAGGAGGCCCTCGCGACGAGTCCGGCCCGGCGCCGCCTCGCCTACGACGAGCTCCTCGCCTCCCAGCTGGCGCTGGCGCTGGTGCGCAGCCGCATGCGCCGCCAGCCCGGCCGGATCAACGCCGGCGACGGAACGCTCGTCGCGAGCATCGCCAGGGCGCTGCCCTTCGGCCTCACCGGCGCCCAGAAGCGGGCCGTGAAGGAGATCCGCCGGGACCTGAAGTCGGAGATGCGGATGCTGCGCCTGCTGCAGGGCGACGTCGGCTCGGGCAAGACCGCGGTCGCGCTGCTCGCCATGGCGAGCGCGGTCGAGGCGGGCCGCCAGGGGGCGCTGATGGCGCCGACCGAGATCCTGGCCCGCCAGCATTTCGACCGCATCGAGCCCCTCGCCCGCGCCGCCGGGCTGCGGGTCGCCCTGCTCACCGGCCGCGACCGGCCGGCGGAGCGCCGCGCCACCCTCCTGAAGCTCGCCGAAGGGGCGATCCACATCGTCGTCGGCACCCACGCCCTGTTCCAGGAGGAGGTGGCCTTCCGCGACCTCGGCCTCGTCGTGGTCGACGAGCAGCACCGGTTCGGCGTGCACCAGCGGGTCGCGCTGGGGTCCAAGGGCGAGGCGGTCGACATCCTGGTGATGACCGCGACGCCGATCCCGCGCACGCTGGCCATGACGAGCTTCGGCGACATGGACGTGTCGGTCCTCGACGAGAAGCCGCCGGGGCGCCGCCCCATCGACACCCGAGTGGTCGCGCTCGAGCGTCTCGACCAGGTGGTCGCGGCGGCCGGGCGGGCGATCGAGGCCGGCGACCGGGTCTACTGGGTGTGCCCCCTCGTCGCCGAATCCGAGGCGGTCGATCTCGCCGCCGCCGAGGAGCGCCATGCCGCCCTGCGGGAGGTTTTTGGGGACGCGGTCGGGCTCGTCCACGGCCGCCTCGCCGGGCGCGACAAGGACGCCGCCATGGAACGCTTCGCCGCCGGCGACACGAAGATCCTGGTCTCCACGACGGTGATCGAGGTCGGCGTCGACGTGCCCGCGGCGACCGTGATGGTGATCGAGCACGCGGAGCGCTTCGGCCTCGCCCAGCTCCACCAGCTGCGCGGCCGGGTCGGGCGCGGCGAGCGCCCCTCCACCTGCCTCCTCCTCTACAAGGGTCCCCTCGGGCCGGTCGCCAAGGCGCGTCTCGAGACCATGCGCGACACCGAGGACGGCTTTCGCATCGCCGAGGAGGATCTGCGCCTGCGCGGCGAGGGCGAGCTTCTGGGCACGCGCCAGTCCGGCCTGCCGGGCTTCCGCCTGGCGCGCCTCGAAACCGACGGCGACCTCCTCGCCGCCGCCCGCGACGACGCCCGCCTCACCGTCGAGCGCGACCGCACCCTCGCGACGCCCCGCGGCGAGGCCCTGCGGCTCCTCCTCTACCTCTTCGAGCGCGACGCCGCCGTCCGGCTCCTCGGGGCCGGCTGAGCGGGGGAGCCGGGCGGCGGGGCGCGGCGCCCCTCGCGCCCCCATCATCCTCGGACGGCGCGCAGCGCCGATCCGAGGACCGCGGGACGCGGAGGCGCCCGCCCACCCGCGTCACGCGGTCTCGACGACCCGCTCGGCGCGCGCGGCCCGCGCCGCGTCGGCGAGGGCCTGGAGCTGGCGCTGGCTCTGGTCGGGCTGGATCATGCCGGCCGACATGACGAGCTTCGCCGCCTCGTCGACCGTGATCGGGATCTCGACCAGGTCGGCACGGGGGACGTAGAAGAAGAAGCCGGTGGTCGGGTTCGGCGTGCAGGGCAGGAACACACCAACGTAGTCGTCGGCGGGAGGCATCCGGTTGCGCAGGTCCTCGGTCGGCGGGTTCGACAGGAACACGATCGACCAGGTCCCCTTCACCGGGAACTGCACCAGCCCCACCGTGCGGAAGGAGGTGCCGTTCGAGGAGAGCACCGTCTCGAAGACCTGCTTCGTCCCCTTGTAGATGCCGCGCACCACCGGCATGCGGGCGAGCATCAGCTCGCCGAAGCTCAGGAGCGAGCGCCCGACGAGGTTCGCCGTGAGGAAGCCGAGGAGGGTGAGGCCGAGGACGGCGATCACGAGCCCGAAGCCGGGGATCGCGAAAGGCAGGTAGCTCTCCGGCAGATAGGCGCGCGGGACGAACGGCTTGACCATCCCGTCCACGGTGGTGATGAACCACCAGGTGATGTACATCGTGATGGCGAGGGGGCCCGCCACGATGAGGCCGGTGAGGAAGTAGTTGCGCAGGCGGGCGCGCCCGCTCGACCGGTGCTTGTCGGGCTTCGGCCCGCCGGCTTCGGAGCTCGACGCTTCGCTCATGGATTCCGCACCGCTCCCGCCCATCCTCTCCGCGGCGTCACCGCGACCTTCCGCGCACGGGCTGTCTGGACGAAACGCCGATGAACCCGGAGCCGAGGCTCGACGCCGATAACAGCACTCAAGGGCGCCCGAGCACAAGGGCGGCGACCCGCTTCAAGCGCCGCCTCCTCTTCCTCGGCGGGTGGCTCTTCGTCGCAATCGGGATCGTCGGCATCGTCCTGCCGGGGCTGCCGGGGACCGTGTTCCTCATCGCCGCCGCCTGGTGCTTCGCCCGGTCCTCGCCCCGCTTCGAGCGCTGGCTCCTCGATCACCCCCGCCTCGGCCCGCCGGTCCGGCGCTGGCGCGCGAACGGCGCGATCCCCCGCGGCGCCAAATGGATCGCCTGCCTCAGCCTGGTCGCCAGCTGGGTGGTGCTCGCGGCGACCCTCGCCCCGCCCTGGGCGCTCGCGGCGCTCGGAATCGTGTTCGTGGCCGTCGCGGCCTTCATCGTCACCCGGCCGGATTCCTGAGCTCAGGCGGCGGAGGCGACCCGCAGGAGCTGGACCGCGGCGGCCGGCGGCAGGGGCGGGCTGATGAGGTAGCCCTGGATCTCGGCGCAACCTTCGGCGACGACGAGGTCGTACTGCTCCGGCGTCTCGACGCCTTCGGCGGTGACGACGCTGCCGAGCCGCAGGCCGAGCCCGACGATGGCGCGCACGATGGCGGCGGTGTCCGGATCGGCGATCCCGGCGACGAACGAGCGGTCGATCTTGATGCGGTCGAAGGGGAAGCGGCGCAGGTAGCTCAGCGACGAATAGCCGGTGCCGAAATCGTCGAGCGCCACCCGGATGCCGAGGGACCGCAACCCGTGCAGGGCGGCGAGCACCGCGTCGGAATCGTTCATCAGCACGGTCTCGGTGATCTCGAGCTCGAGGCGCTGCGGCGGCAGTCCGGCGGCGGCGAGCGCGGCGAGGACGGTCTGGGCGAGCCCGGCCTGCGCGAACTGGACGGCGGAGATGTTGACCGCGACGCGCAGGTCGCCCGGCCAGCGCGCGGCCTCCGCGCAGGCGGCGCGCAGCACCCATTCGCCGATCGGGACGACGAGCCCGGTCTCCTCGGCGAGGGGGATGAAGGCGGAGGGCGGCACGAGCCCGCGCTCCGGATGGCGCCAGCGCAGCAGCGCCTCGAAGCCGACGATGCGGTTCCTTTCGACGGCGAGGATGGGCTGGTAGTGCAGCTCGAACTCGCCCCGGCCGAGAGCCCCGCGCAGGTCGACCTCGAGGCGCTGGCGCTCCTCGACCGCCTCGTCCATGGCGGCCTCGTAGAAGCGGAAGGTGTTCCGGCCCTCGTCCTTGGCCCGGTAGAGGGCGAGATCGGCGCTCTTCATAAGCTGGTCGGGCTCGGTCCCGTCGAGGGGCGCGATGGCGGCGCCGATGCTGACGCCGACGGTGAGCCGGTGCCCGCCCTCGACCAGGACGGGCTCCCCGAGGATCTGGACGAGGCGCCGGGCGAGGGCCGCGGCGGCCTCCGGCTGCGCCGCCTCGCAGACCTGGATGACGGCGAACTCGTCGCCCCCGAGCCGCGCGACCGTGTCCTCGGTGCGCAGGGTCGTGCGGATCCGGTCCGCCACGATCTTCAGGAGGGCGTCGCCGACGGGATGGCCGAGCGTGTCGTTGACCGGCTTGAACCGGTCGAGATCGAGGCAAAGGACCGCGACCGAGCCGCCGTAGCGGCGCTGGCGCGCGAGGGCCTGGTTCAGGCGCTCGCGGAAGAGGAGCCGGTTGGGCAGGGTCGTGAGCGGATCGTGGCGGGCGAGATGCTCGATCTCGGCCTCGGCGCGCTTGCGCTCCGTCACGTCGGTGTAGGTGCGCACCGCCCCGCCTCCCGGGAGGGGGACCGTGCGGATCTCGATGACCATGCCGTTCGGCCGCGTGCGCTCGTAGGTGCGGAAATCGCCGGCGAGGCCGCCGTTGGCGACGAAGGCCCGCAGGGTCGGATCGGCCCGGTCGAACTCGCCGGATTCGATCTGGTGCTCCAGCACCGCCGCGAAGGTCGGTTTTGCGCGCATCAGGTCCGGCGGCAGGTCGAGCAGGGCCATGGTGCGCTCGTTGCAGACCTGCACGACGCCGTCCCCGTCGATCATCATCAGCCCCTGGTCCATGTTCTCCAGGGTGGCGTTGAGGAGGGCCGACTTCTCGGCGAGCGCCCGGGTGCGCTCGGCGACCCGCGCCTCGAGCTCGCGCCGGTTCTCCTCCAGCGCCGCGTTGCGGGCGGAGAGCTCCTCCTCGGCCCGGGACAGGGCCCGGGCGATCGCCGCGCCCTCGACGAGGGTGAGGGCACCGGGAGGCGGCGCGCCGGCGGGCCCGCGGCCGAGCCCCTCCGCCGCCCGGGCGAGCCCCCACATGGTCGAGGAGAGCACCCGGCTCGTCCGGAAGGCGATCACCGCCCCGAGCAGCACCAGCACCGCCCCGAGGGCGGCGAGCATCGAGCCCGATTTCAGGAACGGCGCGGTGAGCGCGGCGCGTTCGATGCCGACGCCGACGAGGTATCCGGTCTCCGCCGAGCGGCGCCAAGCCCCGAACACCGGCACGCCGTGGAGGTTGGTCCCCGACCAGGTTCCGGCCTCCCCGCGCAGCTCGTCGAAGCCCGGCAGGCGCTTGCCGAGGAAGCGCTCCTGGTCGCTCGCCCGCACCACGATTCGGCCCTGCCGGTCGGTGATCGAGACGTAAAAGGGCTTCTGCAGGGCCCGCGCCCCGAACAGGGAGGCGAGCCGCGGCAGGTCGAGGGCGGCATGGAGAAGCCGCTCGACCTCCTCGCCGACCGCCACCGGGACGCTCACCAGCACCTGCGGCTCGCCGGTCACCGGGCTCACGGAGAGGTCCGACACGGCCGGGCGGCGGGTGGCGATCACCCGCCGGTCCGTGTCGTCGAGGGGCACGGTCGCGAGCATCGTGCCCCAGGGAACGCGGGTGTTGAGGAGCTGCCGCCCTTCGAGGTCGCGCAGCGAGACGGTGACCCCGCCGGCATAGGTCAGCCGCAGCGCCTCCATGTAGAACTCGGAGAGGTCGCGCTCGTGCAGGCCGGAGGAGGTGGCGAGCGCCCTCAGCGCCGAGACATGCCCGGCGAGTTCGCGGTCGAGCCCGACGAGGACCTCGCGGGCGGTGTCGTGCACGAGCCGCTCGAGCCCGTCGCGCTCCTGTTGGGCGAGCCGGACCGACAGGAGGCCGGCATAGATCGCCAGCGGCAGCCCGAGCGCGCAGCCGAAGACGACGAGATACCAGAGGAAGGTCCGCGGCGTTCTCGCACGCAGCATGGATCGATTGTGCCCCGCCCGCGGAACACGCTAGCGGAGCAAAGTTGAACAATTCGTACAGCCGGCGGCTACTCGACGGTGACCGACTTCGCGAGGTTGCGGGGCTGGTCCACGTCCTTCCCCATGAAGACGGCCGTATGGTAGGCGAGGAGCTGCACCGGCAACGCCGCGACGATGGGCGCCACGGTCGAGTCCATGTCCGGCAGGACGATGGTGGCGAGGGTGGGCAGGCCGACCTCCTCGGCGCCCCGCCGGTCGGTGACGAGGACGATGCGCCCGCCCCGGGCCGCCACCTCCTGCATGTTCGACACCGTCTTCTCGAACACGGCATCGTGCGGCGCGATCACGATCACCGGCATGGTCTCGTCGATGAGGGCGATCGGTCCGTGCTTGAGCTCGCCCGCGGCGTAGCCCTCGGCGTGGATGTAGGAGATCTCCTTGAGCTTGAGCGCCCCTTCGAGCGCCAGCGGGTACGAGGTGCCGCGACCGATGTAGAGCACGTCCCGCGCCTTCGCGAGCTCGCGCGAGAGGGCCTCGATCTGCGGCTCGATCTTCCCGGCCTCGGCGAGGAGGCCGGGCACGTTCACGAGGGCCTGGATAAGCTGCGCCTCGGCTTCCGCCGACAGGGTGCCGCGGGCCCGTCCCGCCGCGACGGCGAGGCAGAGCAGGACGGTGAGCTGGCAGGTGAAGGCCTTGGTCGAGGCGACGCCGATCTCCGGCCCGGCGAGGGTCGGTGCGACGGCGGTGCTCTCCCGGGCGATGGTCGAGGTCGGCACGTTGACGACCGCCAGCACGTGCTGGCCGCTCTCCTTCGCGTAGCGGAGCGACGCGAGGGTATCGGCGGTCTCGCCGGACTGGGACACCACGATGGCGAGGCCGCCGGGATCCAGGGGCGCCTCCCGGTAGCGGAACTCCGAGGCGATATCGATCTCGACCGGCAGGCGGGCGAGGCGCTCGAACCAGTACTTCGCCACGAGCCCGGCGATGAAGGCGGTGCCGCAGGCGGTGATCGAGAGGCGGGTCAGGTCCTTGAAGTCGAAGGGCAGATCGAGGGGCAGCCGCACCCGGCTCGCGCCGAGGTCGACGTAGTGGGCGAGGGTGCGGCCGACCACCTCCGGCTGCTCGTAGATCTCCTTGACCATGAAGTGCCGGTGGTTGCCCTTCTCGGCCGCGAAGCTGCCCGGCTGGATCCGCACCTGCGGGCGCTTCACCGGCGCGCCGGCGACGTCGCGGATCTCGACGCTCCCGCGCGACAGCACCGCCCAGTCGCCGTCCTCGAGATAGGTGATCCGGTCCGTGAACGGCGCCAGCGCGAGGGCGTCGGAGCCGAGATAGTTCTCCCCGTCGCCGTGGCCGACCGCGAGGGGCGCGCCGTGGCGGGCGCCGATCAAAAGGTCGCCCTCACCGGAGAACAGGAAGGCGAGCGCGAAGGCCCCGCGCAGGCGGGGCAGCACCGCCGCCACCGCCTCGACCGGGCCGTGGCCGCGGCGCATCTCGTGCGTGACGAGTTGGGCGACCACTTCCGTGTCGGTCTCGGTCTCGAACGCGACGCCCTGCGCCTCGAGCTGCGTCTTGAGCTCGCGAAAATTCTCGATGATGCCGTTGTGGACCACGGCGAGCCGGTCGGTCGCGTGCGGGTGGGCGTTGGTCTCGTTGGGCTTGCCGTGGGTCGCCCAGCGGGTGTGGCCGATGCCGATCGGACCCGAGAGGGGCGCGTTCGACAGCTTGGTCTCGAGGTTGCGCAGCTTGCCCTCGGCCCGGCAGCGGGTGAGCCGGCCGTCCTCGAGGGTGGCGACGCCCGCCGAATCGTAGCCGCGGTATTCGAGCCGCTTCAGCGCCTCGACGATCTGCATCGCGACGGCGTTCTTGCCCAGGATGCCGACGATTCCGCACATGAGTCCCGTTTCCTCGCGATGCTCAGCGCCGCGTTGCTGCGGTCACGCTACGGCCGAGCCCGGAGCGGTCCCAAATCAACTCGGGTGAAAAAGTGTAACATCGTTTATTCGCCCTTGTTTCCCTTGGCACGGGCGCGAAAGGCCGCGGCCCATCCTTCCCGCACCTCCTGGCGCCCGCGGGCGACCGCGAGGGCGTCGGCCGGCACGTTGCGGGTGATCACCGAGCCCGAGCCCACATAGGCGCCCTCCCCGATGGTGACCGGAGCGACGAGGGAGGAGTTCGTGCCGACGAACGCCCCCTTGCCGATGGTGGTGCGGTGCTTGGCAAAGCCGTCGTAGTTGCAGGTGATGGTGCCGGCGCCGATGTTGCTGCCCTCCCCGATCGTCGCGTCGCCGAGATAGGCGAGGTGGTTGGCCTTGGCCCCGGCGCCGAGCTCGGCGTTCTTCACCTCGACGTAGTTGCCGACCCGCGCCTTGGCCCCGAGAACCGCGCCGGGGCGCAGGCGCGCGAACGGGCCGACGCTGGCGCCCGGCCCGACCCGCGCCCCTTCGAGGTGGGAGAAGGCGTGGATCACGGCGCCGTCCTCCACAACCACCCCCGGCCCGAACACCACGTGCGGCTCGACGAGCACGTCCCGGCCGAGCCGGGTGTCGGCGCTCAGAAAGACGGTCTGCGGCGCGACGAGGGTCGCGCCCTCCTCCATCGCCCGCCGACGCAGGCGCTCCTGCAGGTCGGCCTCCGCCGCGGCGAGCTGGACCCGGTCGTTGATGCCCTGGACCTCCGCCTCCGGGGCGGACACGGCCGCGACCCGGTGGCCGGCGGCGTTGGCGATCTCGACCACGTCGGTGAGGTAGTACTCGCCCTTGGCGTTGCGGTTGCCGACCCGGCCGAGGAGGTCGAGGGCGAGGTCGCCCCGCAGCGCCATCAGCCCGGCATTGCAGAAGCTAACCGCCCGCTCGGCCTCGCTCGCGTCGCGATGCTCGCGGATGGCGACGAGGCGGTCGCCGTCGGTCAGCAGCCGCCCGTAGCCCGCCGGGTCGCGGGCCTCGAAGCCGAGCACCGCGACCGCCGCGCCCTGCGCCAGCGGCGCCCGCAGGCGGGCGAAGGTCGCGGCCTCGACGAGCGGGGTGTCGGCGAAGGCGACGACGAGGTCGTCGAAGCCGCCCCGCGCGAGCGCCGGCCTCGCCGCGAGGACCGCATGGGCCGTGCCGAGTCGCTCGGCCTGGACGAACACCTCGGCCTCGGGCAGGACCGCGCGGGCCTCGGCGGCGACGTCCTCCCGCCCCGGCCCGACCACCACGGCGGCGCGGGTCGCCCCCGATCCGGCGACCGCCGCCAAGACATGCGCGAGGAGCGAGCGCCCGCCGACGGCGTGCAGGACCTTGGGGCGGTCCGACTTCATGCGGGTCCCCTCCCCGGCCGCGAGCACGATCGCGAGGCAGGTTCGGGCGGCTTTCGGTTCGGTCATCGGCGCTCTCGGATGGCTCGAGGGGCACCTATCAACACTCGGGGCCGGGTAGCAATCCTCGTGCCGGAGCCCGCGACCGGAGCGGCCGCCGCCGTTTGCCGCGGGCGGACGGGGGCCCTATATTGCGGGCCCGGCGAGCACCCGGATCCCCCGTTCCTTCGAAGACAGCGTACCTGCGTCCATGAGCGAGACCGCGCCCCGGCGCCCCGGGCCTCAAGCCGCGCGCGGCCCTCTGCTGCGGCGACGGGACGTGCTGGCGCTCGGCGCGCTCGCGGCGGGTGGTCCCGCGATCGCGACGGGCGGTCCCGCCCTGGCACAGGGCTCCCCCCGCATGCAGGTGGTGCAGACCCTCCTCGGCGAAGGCCAGCGCTTCGATCCGGCGGCGGTCGTCGAGATCGCCCGCACCCTCGCCAAGCGCCCCTACACGCCCCTGCCGAACGACCTGCCCGATCCGCTCGGGGCGCTCACCTACGAGCAGTACGTCGCCATTCGCGCCCTGCCCGAGCGCTTCGTCTGGGCCGGCGAGGGCCGCGGCTTCGTCGTCGAGCCCCTGCACCGGGGGTCGGTCTTCGCCGCGCCGGTCACCCTCTACATCGTCGAGGACGGCACGGTGCGGCGGGTCGCCTACGACCGGGGCCGGTTCGACCTCGGCCGCATCGCCCTGCCGGCGAACGTCGGCGACATCGGCTTCTCCGGCTTCCGCCTGCACGCGTCCTTCGGCGAGGGGCCGCCCTCCGAGGTGGCGATCGTCCAGGGGGCGAGCTTCTTCCGGGCGATCGCCCGGGGGCAGAATTTCGGCGCGGTCGCCCGCGGCCTGACCCTGCGCCCGGCCGACCCCAAGGGGGAGGAGTTCCCGTTCTTCCGGGCCTTCTGGCTCGAACGTCCGCTCGCCGGCAGCAACGCTCTCGTGGTGCACGCGTTGATCGATTCGGAATCCGTGTCCGGCGCGGTGCGCATGACCTTCCGGCCCGGCGACATGACCATCGTCGACGTGGAGACGACCCTGTTTCCCCGCGTCGCCCTCGAGCATGTCGGCATCGCCGGCATGGCCTCGGCCTACCTGTTCGGGCCGCACGACCGGCGCACCATCGACGACATCCGCCCGGCCGTGCACCGCTCCTCGGGGCTTCGCATGCACAACGGCCACGGCGAATGGCTGTGGCGCCCCCTGCGCAACCCGGGCACGCTGCAGATCTCGGCCTTCGTCGACCCGGCGCCGCGGGGCTTCGGCCTCATGCAGCGCGACCGCAATTACGCCACCTTCCAGGACGACGAGCAGCGCTTCGAGCGTCGCCCCAGCCTGTGGATCGAGCCGATCGGCGAGTGGGGCCCGGGCGCGGTCCAGCTCATCGAGATCCCGAGCGATTCGGAAGTCAACGACAACATCCTCGCCTATTGGCGTCCGCGGGCGGCGATGCCGGCCGGGTCGGAGGTCGCCTTCGCCTATCGCCAGTTCTGGTGCTGGGAGGCGCCGGAGCGCCCGCCCCTCGCCCTCGTCACCGGCACCCGCACCGGCCGCGGCTCGAACCCGCGCTGGCGCCGCTTCGCCGTCGACTTCACCGGCGAGGCCTTCGCCGAGCCCCTCGGGCCGGAGGCCCGTGCCGTCGCCAACGCCAATCCCGGCAACGTCCATTCGCTGCGGGTCTGGCGCTATCCGGAGCGCAAGACCGTGCGCGTCGCCTTCGAGCTCGAACCGGCCGGCGACGCCGCCGAGCTGCGCGTGGCCCTCGAGGCGCCGGGCCGGCCGCTGAGCGAGACATGGCTGTATCGCTGGACGCCCTGAGGCGCGTCGAGGTCGCGCCCGACC
>DATLFZ010000231.1:0-2198 GCA_035540795.1 Beijerinckiaceae bacterium
GGCCCGTCCGGAAGCTCCGCGTCCCTGATCTTCTGCTGGTGCTTCTTGAAGCTCGGCACGTGGGCGTAGCCGAACACGGACAGCCGGTCCGGCCGCAGCGCGACCGCCCGCTCGACCGTGTCGAGGCAGGAGGCGACGGTCTGGCGCGGCAACCCGTAGACGAGGTCGAAATTGACGGCGGCGATGCCCGCCCGCCGGAGCTTGTCGACCGCGGCCGCCGTCTGACCGAAGGACTGGACCCGGTTGATGGCCCCCTGGACCGCCGGATCGAAGCTCTGCACCCCGAGGCTCGCCCGGGTGGTCCCGGCGCGGGCGAGCGCCGCAACCATCCCGTCGGAGAGGGTGCGCGGATCGATCTCGACCGCGATCTCGGCGCCTGGTCCGATGTCGAAGCGCGCCTTCAGGAGCGCCGCGAGGGCCTCGAAGGCCTCGGGGTCGAGGATGGTCGGGGTGCCGCCGCCGAAATGGACGTGGCCGACCGACGGCCGCCGCCCGAGCGCCTGCGCGACGAGCTCGATCTCCCGCCGCAGCGCGCCGAGATACTCCCGCACCGGGCCGTCGCGGCGCGCCACCGTGGTGTGGCAGCCGCAGTACCAGCACATCGCCCGGCAGAACGGGATGTGCAGGTAGAGCGAGCCGGTCAGGTCCGGGGCGAGCCCGGCGAGCCAGGCCCGGTACGCGGCCTCGCCGACCTGCGGGCCGAAGCGCGGCGAGGTCGGATAGCTCGTGTAGCGGGGAAGGCGTTCGTCCGCGTAGCGGGCGAGGAGTTCCGGACGCATGGGACCTGGCCGAGTCGGGGGTTCTCGATGCGCTCTCGTAGCGGCGGCGGCCCGAGGCCGCGTTGATCCAGCGCAACCGGGTTTGGCGCTCCAAGGCGAGGGCGCTATAGGGGGCGCGTCAACGGAGTTGATCTTGCCCGACACTGCCGACGGGCGCCCGCCGATGGACGGCGCCAGCGCCGAGCTTCTCGTCAACGCCGTCAGCGACGTCGCGCTCTTCATGCTGGATGCGGAAGGGCGGGTGGCGAGCTGGAATCCCGGCGCCGAGCGGATCACCGGCTGGCGGGCCGAGGAGATCCTCGGGCGCCATTTCGGCGCCTTCTATCCCCCCGAGGACGTGGCTTCCGGCAAGCTCGAGCGCGAGCTCGAGATCGTGCGCACCAAGGGCGTCTACCAGGAGGAAGGGCCGCGCCTGCGCAAGGACGGGACGACCTACACGGCCCACGTCACCATCACACCCCTGATCGACGCCGAGGGCCGGCTGCGCGGCTACGCCAAGGTCAGCCGGGACGTCACCGCCCGGGTCGCCGCCGAGGAGGCGCTCAAGACCCGCGAGGCGCATCTGCGCTCGATCCTGGAGACGATCCCGGACGCCATGATCGTCATCGACGAGCAGGCCCGGATCCAGTCCTTCAGCAGCGCCGCCGAGCGCCTGTTCGGCTACACGCCGGCCGAGGTGATGGGCGAGAAGGTCGACATCCTCATGCCCTCGCCCTATCGCGAGCAGCACGACGGCTACATGCACCGCTATCTCACCACGGGGGAGCGGCGCATCATCGGCATCGGCCGGGTCGTGGTGGGCCTGCGCAAGGACGGCTCGACCTTCCCGATCGAGCTCGCCGTCGGCGAGGTGCGCCTGCCCACCGCGCGCTACTTCACCGGCTTCATCCGCGACCTGACCGAGCGGCAGAACACGGAAGCCCGCCTACAGGAGCTCCAGGCCGAGCTCGTGCACATGTCCCGCTTCACCGCGCTCGGCGAGATGGCCTCGACCCTCGCCCACGAGATCAATCAGCCGCTCACCGCCATCACCAACTACCTCAAGGGCTGCCGGCGCCTCCTCGACGACAGCACCGAGGAGCGCGCGGTCATGCTGCGCAACGCGGTCGAGAAGGCGGCCGAGCAGGCCCTGCGGGCCGGCCAGGTCATCCGCCACCTGCGCGAGTTCGTCGCCCGGGGCGAGAGCGAACGGCGGGTCGAGAATCTCCCGAAGCTGATCCAGGAGGCGAGCGCCCTCGCCCTCGTCGGCGCCAAGGAGCGGGGCGTGCGGGTCTCGTTCCGGATCGATCCCGGCGTCGAGCTCGTCCTCGCGGACCGCATCCAGATCCAGCAGGTCGTCCTCAATCTGATCCGCAACGCCATCGAGGCGATGGAGGAGACCGCCCGGCGCGAGCTCGTCGTGGCGGCCCGGCGCGAGGA
>DATLFZ010000232.1:0-9924 GCA_035540795.1 Beijerinckiaceae bacterium
GCGCAGGAGGTACATGGCGACCGGCGGTCCGCCGGAATGGGCGACGAAGGTGCAGAAGCCCGAAGCCGCCCCGGCGAAGACCGCGAGCGGGCGCGACACCGGCCGCTCGCCCCCGGTGACGAGCCGCCCGCGCAGGAAATAGTGGGCCGAGAAGCCGAGCGTCACCGTCCCGATCAGGAAGGTGACCAGGCGGGGGTCGACCAGCGCGAACACCGCCGCGCCGATCGCGATCCCGACCGCGAGGCCGGGCAGGAGCCAAGCGAGGTCCGGCCGCGACCAGCTCGCCCGGCCGAAGGCGCCGAGCGCGAACACGTCCATGAAGGCGACGAGGGGCGCCATCGTGATGGCCGCCTCGACCGGGGCCATGGTGAAGGACAGGAGCGGCACGCCCAGCATGGCGAGCCCGCCGCCGAAGGCGCCCTTGCCGATCGAGACGGCGAGAACCGTCGTCCAGCCGACGAGCAGGAACCAGGGATCGGGGAGCATGCGGGGGACCGGCGCGAGGCCCGCGAGGTAGCCCGAAACCGGCGGCCCGTCCACGCCGTAACGGATCGTTCGCGCCCCCGTGCGAGGCTGGCGCATGCTCATGATCGCCGCCTTTTCCGCCAATGCCGGGCTCGCCTTCGCGCTCGGCCTCGTGGTGGCGCATTTCCTCGGGCCCGAGAGCTTCGGGCGCTACGGGGTGGCGATGGCGTTCGCCGTCGTGGTCAACACGCTCCTGTTCGAGTGGCTGCGCCTGTCGGCGACCCGGTTCTACTCGGAGCGCGGCCGGGAGGCCGATCCCGGCATCCGGGCGACCCTCGAACTCGGTTATACCCTCGCCGCCCTCGCCCTCGCCGGCCTGCTCGCCGCGGCGTGGATCGCCGGAGCGGATCTCGGCCTGCCGACGGCGCTCGTCGCGGCGGCGACCCTCGCCGGGCTCGGCATGGGCCTGTTCGACTACCAGGCCGCCCTCGCCCGCGCCCGATTCCTCGAGCGCACCTATGCCGGGCTCGTCCTGGCCAAGAACGCATTCGCCTTCGTGCTGATGACGGCGGGCGCTTGGCGGGGCGAGCCGGCCCTCGTCCTCCTCGGCTCCGCGCTCGCGGCCGGGGCGGCGATCCTGATCGCCCGGCGCCGGCTCGCCGACCCGGAGGCGGGCTACCGCCTCGCGCGGCGGGACGTCGCCGCCTCCTTCGCGGCCTATGCCCTGCCCCTCGTCGCCGCGAACCTGATGTACCAGGCGATGCCGCTGATGAACCGCTCCGTCCTCGCCGCCCGCGACGGTTTCGGGGAGGCCGGGCAATTCGCGCTCGCCGCCGATGTCGGCCTGCGGCTGTTCATGACCGTCGGCTCGGCCCTCGACATCCTCCTGTTCCAGCTCGCCGTGCGGGCGGACGAGGCGGCCGGCCGCGCGGAAGCCGAGCGCCAGGTCGCCCGCAACGTCGCGATCGTCGCCGCCGTGCTGGCGCCCTTCGCCGCCGGCCTGTGGCTGGTCATGCCGGCGCTCGAGGCGCTGATCGTGCCGGCGGCCTTCCGTGGGCCCTTCGCCGCCTACATGGACTGGTTCCTGCCGGGCTTCCTCGCCTTCGCGCTCATCCAGTACGCCCTCAACCCGGCCTTCCAGTTGCGCCGCCGCACCGGCCCGGTGGTCGGGGCGGCGCTCGCCGCGCTCGCCGTAAACGCCGGGCTCCTCCTCGTCCTGCCACGGGCGATGGGCCCGCTCGGAGTGGCCGCGGCCCAGCTCGCCGGGCTCGCGACGGCGGCCGCCATCGTGGCGGGGCTCGCCTGCCGGGCCGGCCTGCGGCTGCCCTGGCGCGACCTCGCCTTCGTCGGGGCGGGCGTCGTCGCGATGGTCGCGGCGGTGCTGCCGCTGCGCGGCCTCGACCCAGTCCCGCTCCTCGCGGCCGCCGTCCCCGTCGGGACCGCGGTCTATGGCGGGCTCGTCCTGCTGTTCGACGTCGCCGGGCTGCGGTCGCTGGCGGCGCGCCGGATCCGCCCGCGGCTCGCCACAGCGCAGCAGGTTCGTTAAGCATCCGCCTTGACCTTCCGTTCACCGCGAAAGCTGGCGCGACGGTAAGGTTAAGATCGGTTTCGCCGCGTCCCGCGCATTCGCGCCGCCCTCTCGCCTCTTCCATTCACGGATTGGTTTCGCGGTCGGCCCGACAACCTTCGTGGTCTTTCCGGCCGCAGGCGGCCGCGCGGATGAACGGAGCGAAGTCGATGGTGAGAGGGGCGGTCGCGGCGCTGGCGCTCGGCGTTCTGGTCACGCCGGCGCTGGGGCAGCCATACGTGCCGGGACAGTACGGCGGCGGCTTCATCGAGTTCCTGATGACGGGCAATTCCGGGCGCGGCGCCCGGGCCGCGCCGCCGGCCCATCCGGTCCACCGGGCGCCGGCCTACGGGGCCGGGGATCCGTACGGCGCCCATGCCGATCCGTACCCCGCCCGGCGGGCCGCTCCCGTGTATCCGGCCGATCGGGCGGGGCACCGCGCCGCTCGGCCCGCGCCGCCGCGCTCCCAGCACGCGGCGCTCGGCCAGCCCGACACCTACCGGCGCATCGGCCGCGTCGCCGATCCGAAATTCGAGCGCCAGGTGGTGGACTACGCCACGCGGCACCCGCCCGGCACCATCGTCATCGATACCCCGGCGAAGTTCCTCTATCTGGTCCAGCCCGGCGGCAAGGCCCTGCGCTACGGCATCGGCGTCGGCCGGCCCGGCTTCGAGTGGGCCGGCATGAAGTCCGTCACGATGAAGCGGGAATGGCCCGACTGGCGCCCCCCGCCCGAGATGCTGAAGCGCCGGCCCGACCTGCCCCGCTTCGTCCCCGGCGGGCCTGACAACCCGCTCGGCGCCCGCGCCCTCTATCTCGGCTCGTCCCTCTACCGCATCCACGGCACCAACGAGCCGGAGACGATCGGGGAGGCGGTGTCGTCGGGCTGCATCCGCATGACCAACGACGACGTGGTCGACCTCTACGAGCGCGTGAAGGTCGGAACCAAGGTGCTGGTGATCTGAGTTCCGACCGTCATCCTCGGGCGCGCCATCGGCGCGACCCGAGGATCGGGTTCGGACTGGATCGCCTCCGTCGGGCGGTCCTCGGCTCGGCGCTTCGCGCCGTCCGAGGATGACGCGGTGGGAGGGGGAGGGGGCGCCGGCTGCGGATCGGCCGGCTCAGCCGCCCTCGGACTCGTCCTGGCGGAGGGTTTGGAGGAGGCGCTCGCATTCCCGCAACTCGGCGAGAGCGCCGCGCAGACGGGCGACGTCCTCCGCCGACAGGCCGGGCCGGAGCGGAGCCAGAAGGTCCGACGCCCCGTCCATCCGGACCGGGGCCGGGGCCTGCTCCCCGTCCTCCGCGCCGGCGGCCTCGGACGGGCCCGGCGGGGGGGCGGCCTGGTCGCCGCGCCCGATCGACTGGACGAAGCGGATGCCGTCCTCCCGGAGGATGCGCTGCACCCCCTTGATCGTGTATCCCTCGCCGTAGAGGAGGTGGCGGATCCCTTTCAGGAGGTCCACGTCCTCGGGGCGGTAGTAGCGCCGGCCGCCGCCGCGCTTGAGCGGCTTGATCTGGGCGAAGCGGCTCTCCCAGAAGCGCAGGACGTGCTGGGGCAGGTCGAGGTGGTCGGCCACCTCGCTGATGGTCCGGAAGGCGTCCGGGCTCTTGTCGATCGGCCGGACGAGGTCGGGCATCATTCGTCGTCCGCGTCGCCGTTGATGCGGGCCTTCAGCACGTTCGACGGCTTGAACACCATCACCCGCCGCGGCTCGATCGGCACCTCGACCCCGGTCTTCGGGTTGCGCCCGACCCGCTCGCCCTTGTCGCGCACCACGAACGAGCCGAAGGAGGACAGCTTCACCGTGTCCCCCGTGGCGAGGCTGTCGCAGATCTCCGACAGCACCGATTCGACGAGGGCGGCCGATTCCGTCCGCGACAACCCGACCCGCTGATAGACCGCCTCGCTCAGATCCGCCCGCGTGACCGTGCGCCCAGCCATAGATCCCTCCGGCCCTATGTTTTTGATTTCGAACGCTATTCGTTCGGCCCGCAGCCGGTCAACCCGGCGTTGCCGCGATCTTCGCGTTTTCCCACATCTGCGGCGCGAAAATCACCAGCGGATGAGGGCGCTGCCCCAGGTGAAGCCGCCTCCGAGGGCCTCGATCATGACGAGGTCCCCCTCCTTGATGCGCCCGTCCTTGCGGGCGACGTCGAGGGCGAGGGGAATCGAGGCGGCCGAGGTGTTGCCGTGCCGGTCCACGGTGACCACGACCTTGTCGAGGTCGATGCCGAGCTTCTCGGCGCTCGCCTTGATGATGCGCAGGTTCGCCTGGTGGGGCACGAACCAGTCGAGTTCGTCCGCGCTCGTCCCGGTCGCCTCGAAGGCCGACAGGATCACGTCCGTGACCATCCCGACCGCGTGGCGGAACACCTCGCGGCCCTCCATGCGCAGGTGGCCCACGGTGCCGGTGCTGCCCGGCCCGCCGTCGACGAAGAGCTTTTCCCGGTAGCGCCCGTCCGAGCGCAGGTGCGAGGACAGCACGCCCCGGTCGGCGTTGGTGCCTCCTCCCTCCTGCGCCTCGAGCACGATCGCGCCGGCCCCGTCGCCGAACAGTACGCAGGTGGTGCGGTCCTCCCAGTCGATGATGCGGGAGAAGGTCTCGGCCCCCACGACGAGGGCGCGCTTGTTGGCGCCCGAGGCGAGGAAGCGGTCCGCGGTGCCGACCGCGTAGACGAAGCCGCTGCACACCGCCTGGAGGTCGAAGGCGGCGCCGTGGCGGATGTCGAGCTCCTTCTGGATCAGGGTCGCCGTGGCGGGGAAGGTGAAGTCCGGCGTCGAGGTGGCGCAGACGATGAGGTCGATGTCCTCGGGCACGAGGCCGGCGTCGTCGAGGGCGGCGCGGGCCGCCTTCACGCCGAGCATCGAGGTGGTCTCGTCCTTGCCGGCGATGCGGCGCTCGCGGATGCCGGTCCTCTGGACGATCCAGTCGTCCGAGGTGTCGACCATCCTGGCGAGCTCTTCGTTGGTGAGGATCCGCTCGGGCAGGTACGACCCGCAGCCGCGGACGACGGAACGCAGTGTCTTCACGATCGATCCTTCAGGCCGGGACGGCGGCGGGGCTGCGCTCGAGCATGTCCCGGATGGTGCGCATGAGTTCGTGGCGGGCCATGTCGTAGCCGATGTCGACCGCGCTCGCGAATCCGAGGGCGTCGGTGCCGCCGTGGCTCTTGATGACGACGCCCTGGAGGCCGAGGAAAACGCCGCCGTTGGCCTTGCGGGGGTCCATCTTCTCCTTGAGGGCGTCGAAGGCGCGCTTCGCGAACAGGTAGCCGACCTTGGCCATGAGCGTGCGGCTCATGGCGCTCCTCAGGTACTCGCCGATCTGCTTGGCGGTGCCCTCCGCGGTCTTGAGGGCGATGTTGCCGGTGAAACCCTCGGTCACCACCACGTCGACCGTGCCCTTGCCGATGTCGTCCCCCTCCACGAAGCCGTGGTAGGCGAGGATCGGCAGGTCGCTCCCGCGCAGGATCGCCGCCGCCTCCTTGACCATCTCGACGCCCTTGATCTCCTCGGTGCCGACGTTGAGGAGGCCGACGGTCGGCCGGTCCACGTCGAAGACGATGCGGGCCATGGCGGCGCCCATGATCGCCATCTCGACGAGGTGGGCGGCGTCGGCGCCGATGGTCGCGCCGATGTCGAGGACGATGCTCTCGCCGCGCAGCGTCGGCCAGATGCCCGCGATCGCCGGCCGCTCCACCCGGGGCATGGTCTTCAGGCAGATCTTGGCCATCGCCATGAGGGCGCCGGTGTTGCCGGCGGAGACCGCCGCGTCCGCCTCCCCGTCGCGGACCGCCTGGATGGCGCGCCACATGGAGGATTTCCAGCGTCCCGCCCGCAAGGCCTGGCTCGGCTTGTCGGACATGCTGACGGCGACGTCCGTGTGACGGATCTCCGCCGCGTCCTTCAGCCGGGGATGGGCCTCGACGAGGGGACGCAGCGCCGCCTCGTCGCCGAACAGGAGGAAGCGCAGGTCCGGATGGCGCTCGAGGGCCAAGGCGGCGCCGGGCACCACGACCGAAGGGCCGTGGTCGCCGCCCATGGCGTCGAGCGAGATGCGCACTTCCTTCGGCATGATGGACTTCGGCTCGGGACGGGCAGCGCGGAAAATACCGCCTCGACCCGGCCCCGCAACCGCTTTCTCAACTCTCCGATTTCAGGCGTTTCAGCGCCGCGAAGGGCGAATCGTCCGGCACCCCCTCCGCCTGCGGCTCGAAGGCGACGCCGGGCTTGCGGGGATAGGGGTCGAGGCCCAGCGCCAGGAACTCGGCGGTGAGCGCCCCGAGGTCGATGCGCCCGCCGACGATTTCGTCGGGCGGGTCGAAGTCCGTCTCCCCGTCGGGGCGCTCCCGAGCCGCCTCCGTCTCGGCGAAGTCGACCTCGACCTCCTCCTCGACGACGGAATCGAACGGCTCCAGGGTGACGACGCAGATCTGGGTGATCGCCGCCCGCACCCGGCCCGAGACCCGCGCCCGCTGCGGGCCCCCGGTCACCCGGTAGCGCCCCTCGAGCGAGCCGATCGCCGGCAGCTTGAAGTCCCGGGCGAGGGCGTCGCATTCCTCGCGGGTGGCGACGACCGCCACCTCGGCGCCTTCGGGGGGCAGGCGGTCGACCGAGACGGGGCGGGACAGGGGCCCGACGGATTCCGGGGTCATGGGGCCGTCTCCTCGAAGCGCTCGGGCGGCGGGAAGGCGGGCCCCCGGGCGAGCATCGCCTCGAGGGTGTCGCCGGCGAGGTCCGCCTCCGCCGCCAGGACATAACGCGCCAGCGCGGCCGCGTTCTCCCCGCCGATGTTGCGGCGCAGAGCGTCGGCGAGGGCGCCGGAATCGGCCCCGTCGAGGGCGGCGTCGTAGCTCGCGGCCCGGCCGTAGAAGCCGGCGGCGAGGGCCTTCATGCGTTTCGGCACCTTCATGTCGCCCACGCCGAGTTCCCGCAGCGAGGCGTCGAGATGCCGGAACAGCGCGTCGGCGAGGTCCTGCGCCACCTCCGGCGCGGGCGGGGGCAGCGCCCGCAGGCGCCGCAGCACCAGGACGACGTGCAGGGCGAGGCTCTCGAACCGCCCCTCGACGGTGTCGGGAACGCCGAGCCCCGCGTAGAGCCCGGGGGCGCGGGAGGCCGCGACGACGCGCTGGTAGAGCACGTCGACGCTCGGAGGGGCTTTGCGGAAGAGGCGCAGGATCATGGGAGCACGCCGAGGCGCCGGCTTGTCAAAACGCAAGCCCCGCGTTACGGCATCACCCTCTTGCGGCGCAAGGCGCCGCCACGGATCCGATCATGCGCGACACCGGCAAGCTTCTCCTGCGCCTCGCGGCGGCCGCCGCCATCGCCGTCGTCGCGGCGGGCTGCGTCACCGAGGAGTTCCAGCGCGGCTATCTCGTCGACGAGCGCCTGGTGAGCCAGGTGAAGCCGGGGATGGGCGCCGAGCAGGTGCTGCAGACCCTCGGCACGCCCTCGACCGTGTCCACCGTCGGCAACAAGTCCTGGTACTACGTGAGCCAGATCACCCAGCGCCGCCTGCAGTTCATGAGCGACACGGTGGTCGACCAGCGGGTGACCGCGGTCTATTTCGACCGCAACATGCGGGTCGAGCGGGTGGCCCTGTACGGCCTCCAGGACGGCCAGGTGTTCGACTTCGTCACCCGCACGACGCCGACCGGCGGCGGCGACCAGAGCTTCGTCGGCCAGCTCTTCCGCGGCATGACCCGCTGGAGCCCGCTCTGAGGCGCGCGCCGGCGGGCATCGCCCGACGGCGGCCGAAAAATCGCCCCATCCGCCCGCTCAAGTGCCGGCCGGACGGGAGCATCGCATGCGTTCATGGAGCCTGACGGGAATCCTCGTCGTCCTCGCCCTCGCGGCGGGAGCGGCGGTGGGCCTGCTCGTCGATCTCGATCCGGTACGGCAGACCGGCTCGGTCGAGCCGGCTCCGGAGGTGGCCGCCGTCGCGCCGTCTCCCGCTCCGGCAGCGCCCGAGGTCGCCGGCGCCCCGCGTTCGGACGCCGCGTCCGGCCCGGCGGAGGACCCGCCTGAGCCCGGGGCCGCGGCCGTCGCGAGCGACGAGCAGGCGGAGAACGAGAAGATCGTGACCGCCGCGCCCCCGCCCTACGGCTTCACCGCCCGGCGCGCCGCCGGCCGGCTCGTCCTCTCCGGCGCCTATCCCGACGCCGCCGCCCGGGCCCAGCTCCTGGCGCTCGCCCGCGACCTGTTCTTCGAGGAGGAACTCGTCGACGAGGGGCGGCTCGAGAAGGGCGCGCCGGACGGCTACGTCGCCGCGCTCGCGCTCGGACTGCGCCACCTCGCGCTTCTCGCCTCCGGCGAGGCGCTGGTGCGCGACGGCGCCCTGGTGGTGACGGGGGAATCGCTCTACCGGGAATCCGCCGAGCGGATGGGCCGGGATCTCGCGAAGGCGGTCCCCCGCGGCTGGCGGACCGAGGCCCGCGTCGAGGCCGCGCCCTAGGCGCGGTCCTCGACCCGGCGCACGAACGCCTTTATCGCGGCGATCGTCGGCCCGTCCGTGAGGAGGGGCGCGTGCCCCTGGTCCGGCACGGTGAGGGCCTCGAGGCCGGGATGGGCCTTCCGCATGGCGGCGAGGGTTTCCGGGGACAGGAGGTCGGAGTTGGCGCCGCGCAGGGCGAGCACCGGCACGGGCTTCAGGCCCTCGAACAGGTGCCAGAGGGCCGGAAGGGGCGCTTCGAGGTCGACCGCCTCCAGCGTCTTCATGAGCGCCGGGTCGTAGGAGGGCACGAGGCGGCCCTCGACCGTCGTCCAGGTCGCCCGGGCCCAGCGCCGCCAATCCTCCTCCTGCAGCCGCGGGAACTGGGCGTCGAACAGGGTCTTCAGGATGTCCGCCGCCTGCGCCTCGTTCGCCGGCGCGGGCATCCGCCCCACATAGCCGCGGATGCGCACGAGCCCCTTGCCCTCGATCACCGGGCCGATGTCGTTGAGCACCGCCCCGCGCAGCAGGCCCGGACGGGCGGCGGAGAGCCCCATCGTGATGAGCCCGCCCCGGGAGGTTCCGACGAAGACGGCCTCCGCGATCCCGGCGGCGGTCGTGACCTGCAGCACGTCCTCGAGCTCCACCCGGACGTCGTAGTTGCGCCAGTCGCGATCGCGCGCGGAGCGGCCGCGGCCGCGATAGTCGAGGGCGAGCACCCGGCGCGGCCGCTCCCGGTCGCTCGCGAGCGCCTCCGCGAGCACGTCGAAATCGTCGGCGTTGCGGGTGAGGCCCGGCAGGCACACGACCGGCAGCGCCGGCGCGGCGGGCGGTCCCCGGTCACGCGCGTAGAGCCGCAGGCCGTCGCCGGCCGAAACGAAGAGATCGCGCACCTCTGTCCCCACCTCGCCGGTCCCTTGTAGCGCCCCCTCCGTGCCCGGCAACCTCAGCCGGCGGGATCCCGCAGCGCGCTCGTGGTCTCGAACCAGAACGAAACCCCCGGGAAGGGGCGCGGCCCGTCGTAGAGGAAGGGGATCGCCGGATCGCCGCCGGCGAGGATCGCGCGGGCCTGGGCACCGAGCACCGGGTCGCGGCACACGAAGTGGTTCGGCAGGAGCACCCGGAACGGCGGCGCCGGGCCGAGCAGCATGGCGGCCAGGAGATACTGCTCGGAATAGAGCCGCGCCGCCCATTCGGGCGGATAGTCGAGGGGCAGGAACACGTCGTGGACGTGGACGAGGACGCCCGGCGGCAGGCGCGGCAGCATATCCAGGAAGAAGGCCGTCACGTCCGAGTTGGGAAGGACCCGGTGCGTTCCGTCGAAGAACACGACGTCGCCCGGGCCGATCCCGGCGGCGGTCGTGACCTGCAGCACGTCCTCGAGCTCCACCCGGACGTCGTAGTTGCGCCAGTCGCGATCGCGCGCGGAGCGGCCGCGGCCGCGATAGTCGAGGGCGAGCA
>DATLFZ010000233.1:0-18237 GCA_035540795.1 Beijerinckiaceae bacterium
TCGTATGCGAGAACAACCAGTACGGCATGTCCATGGACATCCGTCGGGCGATGCCCCTCGAGCATGTGGCCAATCGGGCCTCGGCCTACGCCATGCCGGGGCACGCGATCGACGGCAACGACCTGCCGCTGGTCCACGCGACGATCGCCGCGGCGGTGGACCGCGCCCGGGCCGGCGGCGGCCCGGTCCGCCACGTGTTCGAGGGGCATCGCCCGGCGGATGTCCATGGACATGCCGTACTGGTTGTTCTCGCACACGAAGACGACGGGCAGCGTCCAGATCGCAGCGAGGTTGAGCGATTCGTGGAAGGCGCCCTCGTTGGAAGCGCCGTCGCCGAAGAAGGCGACGCAGACCTGCTCGGTCTTGCGCATCTTGATGGAGAGCCCGGCCCCGACGGCGATCGGCAGCCCGCCGCCGACGATGCCGTTGGCGCCGAGGTTGCCGCCGTCCACGTCGGCGATGTGCATGGAGCCGCCGCGGCCCCGGCAATAGCCGCTCTCCTTGCCGAAGAACTCGGCGAACATCAGCGCCGGATCGGCGCCCTTGGCGAGGGAGTGGCCGTGCCCCCGGTGCGTCGAGGTGATGTAGTCGTCGGGCCGAAGCGGAAGGCAGGCGCCGACCGCGCTCGCCTCCTGGCCGATCGACAGGTGCATGGTGCCGTGGATGAGGCCGCGGGTGTAGCTCTCCTCCGCCTTCTCCTCGAAGCGGCGGATCAGGACCATGGTCCGGTACGCCCGCGCCAGCGCGTCGTCGGCGAGCGCCGCGAGTTCGGCGCGCTGCGCGGGACGGGCCTCCGCCTGCATCCGGCTAAGCCTCCCCGAAGGCGCGGTCCTGCTCCCGGCGCAGGCGCACGATGGCGGTGGCCTCGTCGGGACGGCAGTTCGCATAGGTGAGATGGGCGCCGGCGGAGATCGGGGCGGTGACGACCGCGCCCTCGGCGAGGCCGAGGGGCAGGAGGTTCCCCTGCCGGGCGTCCTCGGCCGTGACCGCCCAGCCGCGGTAGTCGGCCTCGCCGATCTTGCCGAGCACGGTGCCCGGCGCCAGCGCGCGCTTGGCGAGGGCGGCCGCCTCGGCGACCGGCCGCAGCGGCCGCATGTGGCCGCGCCGGTGCAGCACCGCCGTCGCGGCGGTGAGCGGGACTTCGAGGCTCGTCAGGTGATACGGGCGCAGGAACGTGAAATACGGCCCCTCGCCCATCTTGAGGTCGCGCATGCGCTCGTGGATGCGCGGGTGCGGCGCCTTCACGACCACGAACACCCCCGGGGCGACCCCCTTGCCGACGGAGTAGTCGACGACGCCGCTGCGGGACAGGATGCCGCCCTCGGCGGCGGGCCGGAACACGCGCGCGAGCTCGTCCACCGTGGCGGCGGGGCCGTGCATGCCGGGCCGGTCGGGCACGAGGCCGGTGGCGTTGGCGATCGCCACCATCTCGACCATGGTCTTGGACCCGTCGACGAACTCCACCAGCATGCGCGGGTTCATGTTGCGCCGGCGCGCCTCGTCCTCGTACTGCGCCGGGACGGCGTCGAACTTGAGCGGGTTGTTCTTGCCCTTGCCGGCGGCGACGATCGGGTAGCCGAGGCTCTCGGCGAAGCGGATCAGCTCCATGGCGGCGCTCGGCTCGTCGCCGGCGCCGAGGGAATAGACCACGCCGGCGGCGTCCGCGCGACGCGCGAGGAGCGGGCCGACGGTCACGTCGGCCTCCACGTTCATCATCACCACGTGCTTGCCGTGGCCCATGGCGAGGAG
This sequence comes from Beijerinckiaceae bacterium, assembly GCA_035540795.1. GTDB lineage: Bacteria > Pseudomonadota > Alphaproteobacteria > Rhizobiales > Beijerinckiaceae > JAJKJG01. Next base: position 1,750 of record DATLFZ010000233.1, read on the forward strand.
GGCGAGCTCGGCCCCGGCGCTCGGGCTGCCGGTCGCGTCGACGATCGCCTCGACCGGTCCCGCCGTGCAGGCGAGGCGCCCGTCCGCCACGATCGCGGTCTTGCCGGCACCGATCGCCGCCTCGACCGCCTGCGGGGTCTCGCAGATGCGGGCGCCGTCCGGGTCCCGCCCGGCGATGGCGATCGCGGCGCGGCAGCGCTCCACGTCGACATCCGCGATGACCGCGACGGAGAGGCCCGGCATAAGCGCGACTTGCGTGACGATGTCGGTGCCCATCTCGCCGGCGCCGATCAGCCCGATCCGCACCGGGCGGCCGTCCTCGGCCCGCCGGGCGAGGTCCGCGCGCGGCGCGTCGGATCTGCGCGCGCCGGCTTCGGGGGAGGAGCCGAACATTCGTGCCATCCGTTGGGAGTTTGTAGCGAGGTTGCCGCCGCGATCAAGCGGCCCGGCCGGACACAGGGGGCGCGTCAGGGCAGCCGGTGCGATTCGAAGAAGTCGTCGAGGGGGATCTGCGTGCAGCGCTCGAAGTCGGCCATCGCCTCCGCGACCCGGTTCCGGTAGGCCAACAGAGCGAGGAGGAGCTGGGCGCTGTCCCGGGACAGGCCGAGCCGGGACCAGCTCTCGATGGTCGAGCGGGACAGCCCGACCCGGTCGCCGAAATCCTCGACCGTCTCGAAGCCCAGCGCCAGCACCGTCTCCCGAAACTCCTCCGGAGACATGCGCGGGCTGAGCGTGTGCGTGTGCACCCGCTGCAGGAGGAGGCGCAGGTCCGACGGGCGCAGCTCGAGCGACCGCTTGGCGAGGCGTTCGAGGTTCGTCTCCATCGTCCTCCTCCCGACGCCCCCGGGGCGGGGAACGGCCAAGATGCCGGCGCATCCGGGCCGAATTGCGTTCGGCTCCCGAGCAATAGCCGGATTCGGAGCGCGTCGCCATCGGGCGTCCGCCCAAGAAAAAGCCCGGCGTGGGGCCGGGCTCTCGTCGTCGTCGGCGCGGGGGCGCTCAGTAGCGGTAGTGGTCGGGCTTGAACGGGCCCGTCTCCGACACGCCGATATAGGACGCCTGGTCCGGGCGCAGCTTCGTCAGCTTCACGCCGATCTTCTCGAGATGCAGGCGGGCGACTTTCTCGTCGAGCACCTTCGGCAGGGTGTAGACCTTGCGCTCGTACTTGCCGTGGTTGGTCCACAGCTCGATCTGCGCCAGCGTCTGGTTCGTGAACGAGGCCGACATCACGAAGGACGGGTGCCCCATCGCGTTGCCGAGGTTCACGAGCCGACCCTCCGACAGAAGAATCATCCGCTTGCCGTCGGGGAACTCGATCTCGTCGACCTGCGGCTTGATGTTGTGCCACCGGAAGTTCTTCAGCGCGGCGACCTGGATCTCGTTGTCGAAGTGGCCGATGTTGCACACGATCGCCCGGTCCTTCATGGCCCGCATGTGGTCGATCGTGATCACGTCCTTGTTGCCGGTCGCGGTGACGAAGATGTCGGCACGGGGGGCCGCCTCCTCCATCGTCGTGACCTCGTAGCCCTCCATCGCCGCCTGCAGGGCGCAGATCGGGTCGACCTCGGACACGAGCACCCGGCAGCCGGCGTTGCGCAGCGACGCGGCGCTGCCCTTGCCCACGTCGCCGAAGCCCGCGACCATGGCGACCTTGCCGGCCATCATGACGTCGGTGCCGCGGCGGATGCCGTCGACGAGGGATTCGCGGCAGCCGTAGAGGTTGTCGAACTTCGACTTGGTCACCGAGTCGTTGACGTTGATCGCCGGGAAGAGGAGCTTGCCCTCCTTCTCCATGATGTAGAGGCGGTGGACGCCGGTGGTGGTCTCCTCGGACACGCCGCGGATGTTCTTCGCGATCTCGCCGAACCAGCCCTTCGGCTTCTCCTTCAGCGTCTTCTTGAGGAGGGCGAACAGGATCTCCTCCTCCTCGGAGCCGGGCTGGTCGAGGAAGCCGGTGTCGCCGGCCTCGGCGCGCACGCCGAGATGCACGAAGAGGGTGGCGTCGCCGCCGTCGTCGAGGATCATGTTCGGCGTGCCGCCGTCGCCCCACTCGAACAGCTTGCGGGTGTAGTCCCAGTACTCGACGAGGCTCTCGCCCTTCCAGGCGAAGACCGGGATGCCGGCGGCGGCGACGGCGGCCGCGGCATGGTCCTGCGTCGAGTAGATGTTGCACGACACCCAGCGGATGTCGGCGCCGAGCGCCGCCAGCGTCTCGATGAGAACCGCGGTCTGGATCGTCATGTGGAGCGAGCCGGCGATGCGCGCGCCCTTGAGCGGCTGCTTCGCCCCGTACTCCTCCCGCACCGCCATGAGGCCCGGCATCTCGGTCTCGGCGATGGCGATTTCCTTGCGGCCCCAATCGGCGAGGCCGATGTCCTTCACGATGTAGTCGGTCTGCGGCTCGAGCCTGCGCGCGGCTTGCGTCATGGTTTCCCTCCGGGAAGCGGATGGCGCGCTCTATACCCGCCCGGAGCCGAGTGATCAAGACATAAACATGTCTTTATGTGTCTGACCGGGAGGCCGCGCCCGGACCGGCGGGGCGCGGCGGCGAGGCGCTGGCAGCGCTGCGCAATGTGTGCAAGATCGGGGAAACCGCCGCGCTCGGGCGCGCGCAGAGGGTGAACGCCGGATGGAAGTTTTTGTGCAGCAGCTCATCAACGGGCTGACGCTCGGATCGATCTACGGGCTCATCGCCATCGGCTACACGATGGTGTTCGGCATCATCGGCATGGTGAACTTCGCCCACGGCGACGTGTTCATGCTGAGCGCCTTCATCGCGCTGATCTTCTTCCTTCTACTCACGACCTGGGTCGGCATCGGCTCGGTGGCGATCGCGCTGATGATCGTGATGGTGTTCGGGATGATCCTGACGGCCCTGTGGGGCTGGACCCTCGAGCGCATCGCCTACCGGCCCCTGCGCGGCTCCTTCCGCCTGGCGCCGCTCATCTCGGCGATCGGCGTGTCGATCTTCCTCGCCAACTTCGTCCAGGTGGCGCAGGGCGCCCGCAACAAGCCGACCCCGCCGATGGTCCGCGACGTGATCATCCTGTTCGAGCGCGACGGCTACGCGGTGGTGCTGTCGCACAAGCAGATCATCATCATGCTGACGACGGCGGTGCTGCTCGGCATCTTCTGGTGGGTGGTCCAGCGCACCTCGCTCGGTCGGGCGCAGCGGGCCGCGGCGCAGGACCGGCACATGGCGGCGCTGCTCGGCATCGACGTCGACCGGACCATCTCGCTCACCTTCGTCATCGGCGCGGCGCTGGCGGCGGTCGCCGGCACCATGTACCTCCTCTATTACGGCGTGGTGAGCTTCGCCGACGGCTTCGTGCCCGGCATCAAGGCCTTCACGGCGGCGGTGCTCGGCGGAATCGGATCCCTGCCCGGCGCCGTGCTCGGGGCGCTGATCATCGGCCTGATCGAGACCATGTGGTCGGCCTACTTCTCGAGCGAATACAAGGACGTGGCCGCCTTCTCCATCCTCGCCATCGTGCTCATCTTCATGCCGACGGGCATCCTCGGGCGGCCCGAGGTCGAGAAGGTCTGATGAGCGCCCCGACGACGCTCGCCCCGCCCGCCGCCCGCACCGCCGGCGCGACCCGCGGCTTCGACCTCGCCGCGGCGCTGAAGGACGCCGGCATCGCCGCGCTGATCGCGCTCGGCCTCTCGATCCCGATCATCGCCTTCCGCACCGACCAGGGCCTCGCCAACGAGCTGATCCTGCGCCCCCGCTGGGGCCTCGTCGCGATCATGGTCGCGGCGGTGTTCGTGACGCGCCTCCTCGTGCGCTTCGTCCTCGCCCAGCGGGACCTGCGCCGGGCCATGACGCCCGCGCCGCACCAGGCGACCGAGACGGTGCGGGCGCAGCCGAGCGCCTTCCAGAACTTCTCCAAGATCGGCCTGTGGTTCTTCGTCGGCGTGGCGATCTTCTTCCCCATCGTGCTCGGCCTGACGCAGGGGCTCAACCAGTCGCGCTACTGGGTCGATCTCGGCATCCTCATCCTGACCTACGTGATGCTCGGCTGGGGGCTCAACATCGTGGTCGGCCTCGCCGGCCTCCTCGACCTCGGCTACGTCGCCTTCTACGCGGTCGGGGCCTATTCCTACGCGCTGCTCGCCACGACCTACGGGCTGTCCTTCTGGATCTGCCTGCCGCTCGCCGGCATTTTGGCCGCCTTCTGGGGCATCCTGCTCGGCTTTCCGGTCCTGCGTCTGCGCGGCGACTACCTCGCCATCGTGACGCTCGCCTTCGGCGAGATCATCCGCCTCGTCCTCATCAACTGGGTCGAGTTCTCCGGCGGCGGCGCCGGCATCTCGGGCATCCCCCGGGTGACCTTCTTCGGCATTCCCTTCAACGCCGGGGAGGAGGGGTTCGCGGCCCGGTTCGGGCTCGAATTCAGCCCGATGCACCGCATCCTGTTCCTCTACTACCTGATCCTGGTGCTGGCGCTGATCACCAACTTCGTCACCCTGCGCCTGCGCAAGCTGCCGATCGGGCGCGCCTGGGAGGCCCTGCGCGAGGACGAGATCGCCTGCCGGTCGCTGGGCATCAACACGCGCAACACCAAGCTCACCGCCTTCTCGATCGGCGCCATGTTCGGCGGCTTCGCCGGCTCCTTCTTCGCCGTGCGGCAGGGCTTCATCTCGCCGGAAAGCTTCAACTTCCTCGAATCGGCGATCATCCTGTCGATCGTGGTGCTCGGCGGCATGGGCTCGCAGCTCGGCGTCGCCATCGCCGCGGTCGCCCTCGTCGGCGGGCCCGAGCTGTTGCGCAACCTCGGCTTCCTGCAGCACGTCTTCGGCGCAGGCTTCGACCCGGCCGAGTACCGCCTCCTCCTGTTCGGCCTCGGCATGGTGGCGATGATGGTCTGGCGCCCGCGCGGCCTGATCTCGGAACGCGAGCCCTCGGTGATCCTCAAGGAGCGCAAGGCGATCTCCGGCTCCCTCGTCAAGGAGGGGCACGGCTGATGCGCTGGGACGCGGATCCGATCCTCACGGTCGAGCACCTGACCATGCGCTTCGGCGGCCTCGTCGCCGTGGGCGACCTGTCGTTCCGGGCCGGGCGCGGCGACATCACCGCCATCATCGGCCCGAACGGCGCCGGCAAGACCACGGTCTTCAACTGCATCACCGGGTTCTACAAGCCGACCGTCGGCATGATCACCCTGCGCCAGGCGGGCGGGGCCACGTACCTGCTCGAGCGCCTGCCCGGGCACCGGGTGGCGTGGAACGCCAAGGTCGGCCGCACCTTCCAGAACATCCGCCTGTTCACCGGCATGACGGTGCTCGAGAACCTGCTCGTCGCCCAGCACAACGCCCTGATGCGCGCCTCCGGCTTCACGGTGTTCGGCATCCTCGGCGTCGGCGGCTACGCCCAGGCCGAGCGCGAGGCGGTCGAGCTCGCGACCCATTGGCTCGAGAAGGTGCGCCTGATCGACCGGGCCGACGATCCCGCCGGCGACCTGCCCTACGGCGCGCAGCGTCGGCTCGAGATCGCCCGCGCCATGTGCGCCAAGCCCGAGCTCCTGTGCCTCGACGAGCCCGCCGCCGGCCTCAACCCGCGCGAGAGCCTCGAGCTCAACGACCTCCTCCTGTCGATCCGGGCCGAGACCGGCACTTCCCTGCTCCTGATCGAGCACGACATGAGCGTGGTGATGGAGATCTCCGACCACGTGGTCGTCCTCGACTACGGCGTGAAGATCGCCGACGGCACGCCCAAGGAGGTCAAGAACGACCAGAAGGTGATCGCCGCCTATCTCGGGGTGGAGGACGAGGAGGTGGCGGCGGTCGAGGCGGAGGTGGGCGTATGAACGGGCCCGACGCAGCCGTGCTCGAACCGGCCGCGCGCACGGCCGCGGCTCGCGGCCGCGAGCCGCTCCTGTCGGTGCGCGGGGTCAAGACCTTCTACGGCAACATCATGGCTCTGAAGGGGATCGACCTCGACGTCTACGAGGGCGAGATCGTTACCCTGATCGGCGCCAACGGCGCGGGCAAGTCGACCCTGATGATGACGATCTTCGGCAACCCGCGGGCGCGGGAGGGCACGATCGTCTACGACGGGCAGGACATCACGGCGATGCCGACGCACCTCATCGCCCGCATGTCGATCGCCCAGTCGCCCGAGGGCCGGCGCATCTTCCCGCGCATGACCGTGTACGAGAACCTCCAGATGGGCGCCTCGGTGAGCGGCTTCGCCCATTTCGAGGAGGATCTCGAACGCATGTTCGGCATCTTCCCCCGCCTGAAGGAGCGCCTGCACCAGCGCGGCGGCACCCTGTCGGGCGGCGAGCAGCAGATGCTGGCCATCGCCCGCGCCCTGATGAGCCGGCCGCGGCTCCTCCTCCTCGACGAGCCCTCGCTCGGCCTCGCGCCGCTCATCGTGAAGCAGATCTTCTCGATCGTCCGCGAGCTCAACGAGAAGCAGGGCATGACCGTGTTCCTGGTCGAGCAGAACGCCTACCACGCCCTCAAGCTCGCCCACCGGGGCTACGTCATGGTGACCGGCACCATCACGATGTCGGGCACCGGCAAGGAGCTCCTCGAGAATCCGCAGGTCCAGGCGGCCTATCTCGAGGGCGGGCGCCACTGAGGACGAGCGATGCAGGGCATTCTCTACGAGGAAGATTCCTTCTGGACCTTCGCGCTGGTGACCTTCGCCATCGGCGGCTGGACCGCCTGGATGACCGGGCGCGGGCTCGCCAAGAACTGGCAACCGTACTGGCAGCTTGTGGCTTCCCTCCTTCTGCTGGCGATGGCGGTGCGCTTCCTGCACTACGCCCTGTTCCACGGCACCCTGCTCACGCTCCAGTTCTACCTGGTCGACGCGGTGGTTCTCCTGACGATCGGTTCGCTCGGCTACCGCTACACCCGGGCCGAGCAGATGAGCCGCCAGTACGGCTGGCTCTACGAGCGCACCGGCCCGCTCACCTGGCGGGAGCGCTCGCCGTAGCCGGCGCAGCCTCGGCCGCGTCGCGCGCGTCGAAGGCGGCCCGCGCCTCCTCGATCCGGGCCTGGTTGCGGCGCGCCCAGTCGCCGAGCGCGATCACCGGCACCGTGAGGTCGCGGCCGAGATCCGTCAGCGCGTAGTCGACCCGCGGCGGGATGGTCGGAAAGATCGTGCGGGTGACGAGCCCGTCGCGCTCGAGGCCGCGCAGGGTGGTCGTGAGCATCTTCTGCGAGATGCCGCCGATGCGGTCGCGCAGGGCGCCGAACCGCTGCGGGCCCGCGCTCAGGGTCATGATCACGAGCACGGACCACTTGTCGCCGATCCGGGACAGGATCTGGCTGATGGCCCGGCAATCGGCGGGGAGGTGCGTCGGTTTCATCGGAGTGACCAGGATACGCGCGGGTGCCTTCTTGAGAAAGGCCCTTCGCTCTCCATTTCAGTGTTGGTTACCATTGGTGACGAAAGCACATATGGAGAGTGAAATGGCTTCGACCAAGCCCCGGATCGGCATCGTGATCTCGACCACGCGGGAGGGCCGCTTCGGCGACAGGCCCGCCCGCTGGATCCACGACATCGCGGCGAGCCGCGACGACCTCGCGGTCGAGCTGATCGACCTGCGCGACTACCCCATGCCCTTCTTCGCCGAGCCGGCCTCGCCGGCCTACGCGACGCCGAAGGACGAGGTCGCCCGCCGCTGGGCGGAGAAGGTGGACAGCCTCGACGGCTTCGTCTTCGTGACCGCCGAGTACAACCGCGCCCCCTCCGCCGTCCTGAAGAACGCGCTGGACTACGCCTACCGGGAGTTCAACCGCAAGCCGGCCGCCTATGTGGGCTACGGCGGCGTCGGCGCCGCCCGCGCGATCGAGCAGCTGCGGCTGATCAACGTCGAGCTGCAGATGGCGCCGACCCGCTCGGGCGTACACATCGGCGGGGCCGACTTCATGGGCCTCCTGCAGGGCGGCAAGAGCTTCGCCGACCTGCCGCATCTGGCGAAGTCGGCGCAGGGCATGCTCGACGAGCTCGCCTGGTGGGCGACCGCGCTCAAGCGGGCCCGCGAGGCGACCGTGTCCGAGGCGAAGGCGGCCGCCTGAGCGGCGCTTTCGCCGCTCGCGGCGGCGCCAAAACGGGCGTGACTTCCGGATCGGTTGACGCATAGGATGGCCCCGGGCGGCGCGTTCGCGCCGAACCGGGCCGGTTGCGGCCCGAACCAATCCAGGAGGAGCGTTTCATGAAGAAGATGCTGTTGAGCGGCCTCGCGCTCGGCGTCGGCCTCGCCTTCGCCGGCGCGGCCGATGCGCAGATCCGCATCGGCGTCGGCGGGCCGATCACGGGTCCGAACGCCTCGTTCGGCGCGCAATTGCGCAACGGCGCCGAGATGGCCGCGGAGGACATCAACGCCAAGGGCGGCATCAAGGGCCAGAAGATCCAGATCGTCGTCGGCGACGACGTCTCCGATCCGAAGCAGGGCGTCTCGGTCGCCAACAAGTTCGCCTCCGAAGGCGTCAAGGGCGTCGTCGGCCACTTCAACTCGGGCGTGTCGATCCCGACCTCCGACATCTACGACGAAGCCGGCATCATCCAGATCAGCCCGGCCTCGACCAACCCGCGCTTCACCGATGCGGGCAAGTGGAACACCCACCGCACCTGCGGCCGCGACGACCAGCAGGGCGAGGTCGCCGGCGCCTTCCTCGCCGACCGCTTCAAGGGCAAGCGCGTGGCGATCGTCCACGACAAGACCCCGTACGGAAAGGGCCTCGCCGACGAGACCCAGAAGACCATGAACGCCAAGGGCCTCAAGGAGGTCGTCTACGAGGGCATCAACCCGGGCGAGAAGGACTTCACCGCGCTCGTGTCGAAGATGAAGCAGGCCAACGTCGACGTGGTCTATTTCGGCGGCCTGCACACCGAGGCCGGCCTCATCATCCGGCAGATGCGCGACCAGGGCATGAACGCGCCGATGATGTCGGGCGACGGCATCGTGTCGAGCGAGTTCACCTCGATCGCCGGCCCCGGCGCCGAGGGCACGCTGATGACCTTCAGCCCCGACCCGCGCAAGAACCCGGCCGCGCAGGACGTGGTGAAGCGCTTCCGCGACAAGGGCTTCGAGCCGGAGGCCTACACCCTCTACTCCTACGCCGCCATGCAGGTGATGGCGCAGGCCGCGAACGACGTCGGCTCCTTCGACCCCAAGAAGATGGCCCAGCGCATCCGCAACGGCCAGGGCTTCGACACCGTCCTCGGCAAGCTGTCCTTCGACAAGAAGGGCGACATCACCCGTCCGGACTACATCGTCTACGAGTGGCGCAAGGGCGCCGACGGCAAGATCGACTACACCGGCAACGAGCTGACCCAGGTCGCCACGCAGTAGCGCGCGGCCCTCGCGAGGCGGAGCCCGCCCCGGTCGCCGGGGCGGGCTTTTTCGTGCGCTCAGCCGGCCTTCTTGCCGCGACCGCCGCCCCGGGCGGTCTTGGCGCTCTCCTCCGGCTTGTCCTTGCCCTGCGGCGCCCGCTCGCCGCCCCCCGCGCGCGGGGCGGATCCGCCCTCGGCGCCGCCTGAACGGGCCTCGACCTTCTTGGCGCCTTCCGAGCCGCCCCGGACCGCGATGCGCCGGCTGCGCTCGCGCTCGCCCCCCTTCGGCAGGGTCACGGTGAGGACGCCGTGCTCGAAGGCGGCCTGCACCTTGTCCGGGTCGAGGCGGTAGGGGATGCGCAGCGCCCGCTGGAAGGTGCCGTAGGAGCGCTCGAGGAAGTGGAAGTTCTCCTTCTCCTCCTTGCGCTCGAACCGCTTCTCGCCGCGGATGGTCAGGACGTCGTCGTGCAGGGTCACCTCCACGTCCTCCTCCCGCACGCCGGGCAGCTCGACGCAGATGCGGACCTCCCTGTCGCTCTCGCTCACGTCCATGTGCGGCATCAGCACGCTCTGCTCCTGCTCGCCGCGCAGGATGTCGTCGAACAGGCGGGTCATCTCCCGGAACGGGTCGCCGTAGCCGCGGTCGAGCCCGCCGGACAGGTACGGGTAGAGCGGATTGCGCGCCATCGTCGGACCTCCTTCCTTCGGCGCGAGACGGTCGCTCGCGCTCGCCCGATCAAGGGACGAAGCGGGGCCCGGTTCCCTCAGCCGAGGCGGCCCAGCGCCGGGAAGGCCTCGAGCAGCCAGAACGAGGCCGCCTGGACCCAGCCGGCGAGGAAGGCGAAGCCGGTGAGCACGAGGAGCGCGCCCATGGTGCGCTCGACGGCGACGAAGCGGCCGCGCATCCCCTTCATCAGCCGCACGAAGGGCTTCATGGCGAAGGCGGCGAGGACGAAGGGGATGCCGAGCCCGGCCGAGTAGACCGCGAGCAGGAGCGCGCCGCGGGCGACGCTGGTCTCGGAACCGGCCACCGCGAGGATCGCCGCGAGGATCGGCCCGATGCACGGGGTCCAGCCGAAGGCGAAGGCGAGGCCGATCACGTAGGCGCCCCACAGGCCCATTTCCCGGTCGACCCGCAGCCGCGCCTCCCGGTACAGGAAGCCGATCCGGAAGATGCCGAGGAAATGCAGCCCCATCAGGATGATGGCGATGCCGGCGAGCGTGCCCAGGAGCTCGAAATGCTGGCGGATGACGTTGCCGAGCACCGAGGCGGTGGCGCCGAGCAGGACGAACACCGTCGAGAAGCCGGCTACGAAGAGGAGCGCGGCCAGCACCACGCGGCCGCGCAGGTCGCGGTCGTGGCCCGCCTCGACCTGCTCGAAGGTCGCCCCCGCGAGGAAGGTCAGGTAGGGCGGCACCAGCGGCAGCACGCAGGGGCTCAGGAAGCTGACGAGCCCTCCGAGAAGCGCGGCGACAAAGGAGACTTCGAGCATGGGCCGGTCGCAAAGACGGCCGGGTGGGGCCCGGCCGCGGCCTATCTAGGCGTCTCCGCCTCGGGGCAGAAGCCGGTCGATCGCCGCATCACCGACTTGTGCGGGGAGCTGGTTTCGCCTCATCTGCGCCGATGGCCCGCAACCTGATCACCGACGTCCCCGGCATCCGGGTCGGCAACGCGCAGGACGAGCGCCTCGCCTCCGGGGTCACGGTCGCCGTCTTCGACGAGACGACGACGGTCTCCTGCGCGGTCCTCGGCGGCGCGCCGGGGACCCGGGAGACGGACCTGCTGCAGCCCGAGATGATCGCGACCGGGGCCGACGCCGTCGTGCTCTCCGGCGGCTCGGCCTTCGGGCTCGACGCGGCGACCGGCGTGCAGAGCTGGCTGCGGGCGAACGGCCGCGGCTTCCGCTTCGCCGGCATCCGGGTGCCGCTCGTGTCCCAGGCGATCGCCTTCGACCTCCTCAACGGCGGCGACAAGGATTGGGGCGTCCATCCGCCCTATCGCGAACTCGGCTGGGCGGCCGCGGAGGCCGCCGCCGAAAGCTTCGCCCTCGGCAGCGTGGGCGGCGGCTATGGCGCCACCACCCTCGACCTGAAAGGCGGGCTCGGCTCGGCGAGCGCGGTAACGCCCTCCGGCTTCCGGGTCGGCGCCCTCGCGGTCGTGAACGCCATCGCCTCGGCGGTGATCGGCGGCGGGCCCCACTTCTGGGCCGGCGCGCTCGAGGAGGGGGACGAGTTCGGCGGCCTCGGCCTGCCGGCCCGGGTCACGGCCGACATGCGCCGCCTCGCCTGGAAGGGCCAGGGCCGCGAGCCGCCGCCCGGCACCACCATCGCTCTCGTCGCGACCGACGCCCGGCTCGACAAGGCCGCCGCCCGGCGACTCGCCCTCGCGGCGGGGGGCGGCCTGCACAAGGCCCTGCGCTTCGCCAACGCGGCCACCGACGGGGACACGATCTTCGCCGCCGCCACGGGCCGGCGCGACCGCCCGGTCGACCCGCCGGCGCAGATCGAGATCGGCGCCGCCGCCGGCGACTGCCTCGCCCGCGCCGTCGCCCGGGGCGTTTACGCGGCGACCGCGCTTCCCTTCCCTGGCGCGCTCCCCGCCTGGCGGGACAGGTTCGGTCAGAACCGCTCCGGCCGGTAGGGCCGCGGATCGACGAAGGGCTCCTCGCCGGTGATCATCTCGGCGAGGAGCCGGCCGGTGACCGGGCCGAGGGTCAGGCCGTGATGGGCGTGGCCGAAGGCGAACCACAGGCCCCGGTGGCGCGGGGCCGGGCCGATGATCGGCATCATGTCGGGGGTGCAGGGGCGAAGGCCCATCCAGGGCTTTTCGTCGAGGCGCTCGCCGAGGGGGAAGATGCCGCGGGCGACGGGCTCGACCCGTTCGAGCTGCACCGGCGTCGGCGCCGCCTCCCGCTCGGCGAACTCGGCCCCGGTGGTCAGGCGCAGGCCGCGCTGCATCGGCGCCAGCGCGTAGCCGCCCTCCACGTCGAGAAGCGTGTGGTTGAGGACGGCGTTGCGCTGCGGCCGGTAGTGCATGTGGTAGCCGCGCTTCGCCGCGAGGGGCAGGCGGTAGCCGAGCCCCCGCGTCACCACGTCGGCCCAGGCGCCGAGCGCCACCACCGCGTCGCCCGCCGAGACCGGGCCGTTCTCGGTCTGCACCGTCCAGGATTCGCCGCTCGGGCGCAGCGTGCGCGCGTCCCCGCTCACGAGTTTCCCGCCGAGGCGCTCGAACAGGCCCGCATAGGCCAGCGTCAGGGCGTGGGGGTCGGAGACGGAGGCCGGGTCGGTCCAGTGCAGCCCGCCCACGAGCCCGGGGCGCAGGTGGGGCTCCTTCGCCGACAGGGCGGTCGCGTCGAGGGCGACGTAGTTCACGCCCCAGTCGCGCTTCCACGCTTCGGCCTCGGCGAGCCGCGCCTCCATGGCGGCGGGCGTGCGAAAGACCTTGATCCAGCCCCGCTTGTGGATGAGGTGCTCGGCGCCGGCCTCCCGGGCGAGGGCGTCGTGCTCGTCGACGCAGCGGGCGATGAGCGGCTCGTAGAGGCGGGCGATCTCCCGGTGCCGGGCCGGGCGCGATTCCCACCAGTAGCGGACGAGGAACGGGGCGAGCCGCGGCAGCGCGGCGAAGTGGTAGTTGGCCTCGGGCCCCTCCTTGAGCGCGACCCGCAGGAGGTCGGCGACCCCGCGCGGGAAGGCGTAGGGCACGACGCCCTCCCGCTGGATCAGGCCGGCATTGCCGAACGAGGTCTCCTCGCCGGGCCGGCGGCGGTCGAGAAGGACGACGGCCCGGCCCCGCTTCTGAAGGTGCAGGGCGATCGAGACGCCGACGATGCCGGCACCGAGGACGACGACGTCCGCGCGCATGGGGCTCCCGCTCGAACGAGGAATGCGGAGCCCGTGCTTACGTCGAGGCAGACCCCGCCACAACCGTGTTGACGCCCGCGGCCGATCCGGGCTCTGTGCCGGCCTTCATGGGTCGCCTCCTCGACTTCCTCGCCTTTCTCGGCCGCTACGGAACGCAGGGCTTCGTCGCCGCCATCGTCCTCGGACTCGCGGTGCCGCAATTCGCGGCGGCGGCGCGGCCGCTGCTCGCCTTCTGCATCTTCATGTTCCTGGTGCTCACGTTTGCCCGCGCCGACCTGGCGCAGGTGCGCCGGGTGGTGAGCCGGCGCGGCAAGCTCGCGCTCGCGCTCGGGTGGCTGGTGATCGCGCCGCCGCTCCTCATCGGCGGCGCCGTCACCCTGATCGGGCGGGAGAACCTCGACCCCGGTCTCGTCCTCGGCCTCGCCTTGATGGGGGCGGCCCCGCCGATCCTGTCGGCGCCGGCGATCGCCATCCTGCTCGGCTTCGAGCCGACCCTCATCCTCAGCGCCACCGTGGTGACGACGCTGCTCGCGCCGCTCGTGTCGCCCTACCTCGTCGACCTGATCGCCGGGGCGGCGGTGCCGCTGGACCCCTTCGCCCTTTTCCTGCGCCTCGCGATCCTGATCGGCGGCGCGATCCTGTGCGCGATCCTCCTGCGCTTCGTCGCCGGCCCGGCCCGGCTCGCGGCCCGGCGCCACAGCCTCGACGGGATCGGCGTGGTGCTCTACGCGGTCTTCGCCGTGGCGGCGATGGACGGGGTCACGGAGGCGGCGCTGCAGCGCCCGATGGTGGTCGCCGGCTTCCTCGCCGCCGTGTTCGGCGTCTCCCTCGTCGGGCTCGCCGCCGGCATGGCGGCGCTGGCGCCCTTCGCGCGCGGCGACCGGTTCACCCTCGCCTACGCCACCGGCCACCGCAACATCGGCGTCCTCATCGCGGCGCTGGGCGCGCACGTGCCCGAGACCACCTTCCTGTTCTTCGCCCTGGCGCAGTTCCCGATCTACCTGATGCCGCAGATCCTGCGCCCGCTCGCGGCGGCGATCCTGGCCCGGGCCGACCCGACGCCCGCTCCGCGGCCCTGATCGTTGCCGCCCGGGAGGGCCCGTGGTACCGCCCTGCCATGGCTCCCCTGCGCATCGCCCCCTCGATCCTCGCGGCCGATTTCGCCCGGCTCGGCGAGGAGGTGCGGGCCGTGGCCGCCGCCGGCGCCGACTGGATCCACCTCGACGTGATGGACGGGCATTTCGTGCCCAACATCTCCTTCGGCCCGGAGGTGGTGCGGGCGATCCGCGGCGCGACCGACAAGCCGTTCGACGTGCACCTGATGATCGCGCCGGTCGATCCCTACCTCGAGGCCTTCGCCCGGGCCGGGGCCGACCTGATCAGCGTCCATGCGGAGGCGGGGCCGCACGTCCACCGCTCGCTGCAGGCGATCCGGGCGCTCGGCAAGCGCGCCGGGATCGTCGTTAACCCGGGCACGCCGGAGAGCGCGGTCGAGCCGGTGCTCGACCTCGTCGACCTGGTTCTGGTGATGTCGGTCAACCCGGGCTTCGGCGGCCAGGCCTTCATCCCCGGCGCCTGCGAGAAGATCCGGCGCATCCGGGCGATGATCGGCGACCGCGAGATCGACCTCGAGGTCGACGGCGGGGTCACGGCCGAGACGGCGGGCGCCGTCGCCGCGGCCGGCGCCGACGTCCTCGTCGCGGGCTCCGCCGTGTTCCGGGGCGGCGCCGACGCCTACCGCCGCAACATCGAGGCGATCCGCAACGCCGCCGCGCTCGGGCGCGGCGAGATGGTTTGAGCCATGATCCCCCGCTACAGCCGGCCCGAGATGGTGGCGATCTGGTCGCCCCAAACCCGCTTCCGCATCTGGTTCGAGATCGAGGCCCACGCCACCACGGCTTTGGCGAATCTCGGCGTCGTGCCGCGGGAGGCGGCGGAGCGCCTGTGGGAGAAGGGCGCGGACGCGGTCTTCGACGTGGAGCGGATCGACGCCATCGAGCGGGAGGTCAAGCACGACGTCATCGCCTTCCTGACCCATCTCGCCGAGATCGTCGGGCCCGAGGCGCGCTTCGTGCACCAGGGCATGACCTCCTCCGACGTGCTCGACACCTGCTTCAACGTCCAGTTGGTGCGCGCCGCCGACCTCCTCCTCGCGGACCTCGACGCGCTTCTCGCCGTGCTGAAGCGGCGTGCCTTCGAGCACCAGGACACGCCGACCATCGGCCGCTCGCACGGCATCCACGCGGAGCCGACCACCTTCGGGGTCAAGCTCGCGCAGGCTTATGCGGAGTTCGAGCGCTGCAAGCTGCGGCTGATCGAGGCCCGCCGCGAGGTCTCGACCTGCGCCATCTCCGGGGCGGTCGGCACCTACGCCAATATCGACCCGGCGGTGGAGGAATACGTCGCCGAACGGATGGGCCTCGAGCCCGAGACCGTGTCGACCCAGGTGATCCCCCGCGACCGCCACGCCATGTACTTCGCCACGCTGGCGGTGATCGCCTCCTGCGTCGAGCGGCTCGCGACCGAGATCCGCCACCTCCAGCGTACCGAGGTGCTCGAGGCCGAGGAATACTTCTCCGAGGGCCAGAAGGGCTCCTCGGCCATGCCGCACAAGCGCAACCCGGTGCTGTCGGAGAACCTGACCGGCCTCGCCCGCATGGTGCGCGCCTACGCGCTCCCGGCCCTGGAGAACGTGGCGCTCTGGCACGAGCGCGACATCTCGCACTCCTCGGTCGAGCGCATGATCGGCCCGGACGCCACCGTCACCCTCGACTTCGCCCTCGCCCGGCTCACCGGGGTGATGGACAAGCTCGTCGTCTACCCGGAAAACATGCGCAAGAACCTCGACCGGCTCGGCGGGCTGATCCACTCCCAACGGGTCATGCTGGCGCTGACCCAAAAGGGGGTGTCGCGGGAGGACGCCTACCGGCTCGTCCAGCGCAACGCGATGCCGGTCTGGCGGGGCGAGGGGGACTTCCTCGCTCTCCTCCGCAACGACCCGGAGGTGGCCGCGGCCCTGCCGCCCGCGGAGCTCGAAGCGTGCTTCGACCTCGGCTACCACCTCAAGCACGTGGACACGATCTTCACCCGGGTTTTCGGGCGCACCGCGCAGGCTCGCGGCTGAGCCGACCTGTCGTAGTCCCGCGCGCCGAAGTGTGCTAGAGTTGCCTCATGAGCACCTCCCATGCGAGGGACCTGCTCTTGAGGCAACTCTAGCATACTTCGGCCCGCGGGACTACGACAGGTCGGCTCAGCCGCTAGCCTGCGCGGTGCGCCCGAAAACCCGGGTGAAGATCGTGTCCACGTGCTTGAGGTGGTAGCCGAGGTCGAAG
>DATLFZ010000234.1:0-12282 GCA_035540795.1 Beijerinckiaceae bacterium
GTATTCGGCGCCGAGATTCGACGTCATGATGATGAGCGTGTTGCGGAAGTCCACCGTCCGCCCCTGCCCGTCCGTGAGCCGCCCGTCGTCCAGCACCTGCAGCAGCACGTTGAAGACGTCCGGGTGCGCCTTCTCGATCTCGTCGAAGAGGATCACCTGATAAGGCCGCCGCCGCACGGCCTCCGTGAGAGCGCCGCCCTCCTCGTACCCGACGTAGCCGGGAGGCGCGCCGATGAGCCGGGCGACCGAGTGCTTCTCCATGTATTCCGACATGTCGAGCCGGATCATGGCGGTCTCGTCGTCGAAGAGGTAGGCGGCGAGCGCCTTCGTCAGCTCGGTCTTGCCGACGCCGGTGGGGCCGAGGAACATGAACGAGCCGATCGGGCGGTTCGGGTCCTGCAGCCCGGCCCGGGCCCGCCGCACCGCGGTCGAGACCGCCTCGACGGCCTCGGCCTGTCCGACGACGCGCTTCGCGAGCGCCGATTCCATCTGGAGCAGCTTCTCGCGCTCGCCCTCGAGCATCTTGTCGACCGGGATGCCGGTCCAGCGCGAGACGACCTGGGCCACGTGGTTCGGCGTCACCGCCTCCTCCATCATGCCGGCCCCGTCGGCGTTGGCCTCGAGCTCGGCCACCTCCTTCTCCAGGGCCGGGATGATGCCGTAGGAGAGCTCGCCCGCCTTGGCCCAGTCGCCGGCGCGCTGGGCCTGGCCGAGCTGCGTCCGGGCCTCGTCGAGCTTCTTCTTGAGCTCGGCGGCGCGGCCGAGCTTGTCCTTCTCGGCCTTCCAGCGGGCAGTGATCGCGGCGGACTGCTCCTCGAGGTCGGCGAGCTCCTTCTCGAGCCGCTGCAGGCGCTCCTTGGAGGCCGCGTCGGTCTCCTTCTTGAGGGCCTCGCCCTCGATCTTCCGGCGCACGATCTCCCGGTCGACGTTGTCGAGCTCCTCGGGCTTGGAATCGACCTGCATGCGCAGGCGCGAGGCCGCCTCGTCGACGAGGTCGATCGCCTTGTCGGGCAGGAAGCGGTCGGTGATGTAGCGGTTCGACAGGGTCGCGGCGGCGACGAGGGCGGAGTCGGTGACGCGCACCCCGTGGTGCTGCTCGTACTTCTCCTTGAGGCCGCGCAGGATCGAGACCGTGTCCTCGACGCTCGGCTCGCCGACGAAGACCGGCTGGAAGCGCCGGGCGAGCGCCGCGTCCTTCTCCACGTGCTTGCGGTACTCGTCGAGGGTGGTCGCGCCGACGCAGTGCAGCTCGCCCCGGGCGAGGGCCGGCTTCAGGAGGTTCGAGGCGTCCATCGCCCCCTCCGCCTTGCCGGCGCCGACGAGGGTGTGCATCTCGTCGATGAACAGGACGATGTCGCCTTCGGCCGCGGTGACCTCCTGCAGGACGGCCTTGAGCCGCTCCTCGAACTCGCCCCGGTACTTCGCGCCGGCGATCAGCGCGCCCATGTCGAGGGCGAGGAGCTTCTTGTCCTTGAGGCTCTCGGGCACGTCGCCGTTGACGATGCGCAGCGCCAGCCCCTCGACGATGGCGGTCTTGCCAACGCCGGGCTCGCCGATGAGGACGGGATTGTTCTTGGTGCGCCTCGACAGGACCTGGATGGTGCGCCGGATCTCCTCGTCGCGACCGATGACGGGGTCGAGCTTGCCTTCCCGGGCAGCCTCGGTGAGGTCGCGGGCGTACTTCCGCAGCGCCTCGTAGGCGTTCTCGGCCGAGGCGGAATCGGCGGTGCGGCCCTTGCGCAGGGCGTTGATCGCCTCGTTCAGGCCCGAGGCGGTGACGCCGGCCCGGGCGAGGATGCGGCCGGCCTCGCTGTCCTTCTCGATCGCGAGGGCGAGGAGGAGCCGCTCGACGGTGACGAACGAATCGCCCGCCTTGTCGGCGGCCTTCTCGGCGGTGTCGAACAGGCGCATCAGCTCGCGGGTCGCCTGCGGCTGCGAGGCCGCGCCGGACACCTTGGGGAGCTTGGCGATCGCCGCGTCGACCTGCTGGCGCGCCTGGCGCGCGTCGCCGCCGGAGCGCTCGATCAGCCCCGCGGCCATCCCCTCCGGATCGTCGAGCAGGACCTTCAGGATGTGCTCGGGCGTGAACTGCGGGTGCCCCTCCCGCATCGCCAGCATCTGGGCGGACTGGAGGAAACCCTGCGCCCGCTCGGTATAGCGTTCGATCTTCATGCGTCACCTCGTTGGCCGCGCCGGTCCGTCGTAAGCCCTGGACCGGGCTCCTGGGATTGACGGGCCTCAAATGAGCACCCGCCGGGCCCTGATGTAGGTGTGGCGCTCCCGCAACACCAGGGTTCTCGGAACGGATGCCGTCGGGCGCGCATTGACCCGGCGAAACCGGAGCGACCCATGACGGACGACGCCCGCGCCCGGGCCGAAGCGAACCTGAAGGCGAAGGAGGCGCGCCGGGAGCGGGCGACGACCCCGCCGGTGCACCCTTTCACCAGCATCCCGAAGAACGCCCGCCGCGACGCCGATCCCGGCCCCGTGCCGGAGGGCATGGCCGAGCGCATGAGGCAGGAGAAGGAATGATGGCCCGCGACCCCGCCGATCCCCGCTCCGAGGCCGAGCGCGCCCGCGCCGACCTCAAGCGCAACGCCGAGATGGACATGTCGCTGACGCAGTCGCCCCTCGAGCGCACGCCGTCGGTGACCCCGGACACCTTTGGGGTCCACGACGAGCCGGCCCGCGCCCGCTCGGGCACCGACCAGGGGGTCGAGGCCGGCGGCGCGGTCCGCAAGGGGCCCGGGGGCTCGCGCTCGATCGCCGAATCCGAGCAGGTCGCGACGGGGCGGGACGCGACCGCCCCGGCCGCTTCCGACGACGTCATGTCCCGCGCGAAGGAATGAGGCAGACCATGAACTTCTTCTCGAAAGTCACCGAATGGTTCCGCGGCGGCGGCGGCGGCGCGCCGCAGGACCGGGCGGAGAGCCGGCCGGAGGGGGAAAAGTCCGACCTCCAGAAGAACATGGAGAAGGCCCTGCAGATGAAGCAGGAGGCGGGCCCGCAGACGAGCATCCCGGAGCACCGCACCGCCCACGAGGGCGGCGTCGGCGAACCGCAGATGGGCATGACCGACCGGGAGGCGGGCAGCGAGGGCTCCTACACGCCTCAGCTCAAGCGCTCCCGGGTCGCGCGCAGCGGCGACACCGGCACCCCGGGCTGAGCCCGCTCCCGCACCGTCTCGTAGCACCCGCGCGACAGCGCGTTGACGCGCGCGCGGCGCTCAGGGTCGAGGCGGTCGGCGAGGGTGTCCTCCCACAGGCCCTCCTGCCTGAGCCGCTCGATCGTGCAGGCAGCGGCGGCGGCGCAGCTCGGCGCGGGCGCGCCCGCGGCGGCGCAGTTCGCCGCATAGGCGCGGCGGAAGGCCGCCTCCTGCGCCGCCGGGTTCGGCCCGAGCGCCAGCGCCAGCGGGTACAGGATCGCGAGCAGCACGGGCTGGTGGATGAGATAGACGGCGAGGCTGCGGCGCCCCGCCCAGACGAGCGGCCGGGACACGGGGCCTCGCGCCTGCCAGGCGGCGAAGCCGGACAGCCCGAGGCGGGGCAGGGCGAGCCGCGCCGCCGCCACCCCGACCAGCACCGCGGCGAGCCATGGCAGCAGGGGCACGTAGTCGACCGTGGGTGTCGGTTCGGCGGCGAGCCCCGTCCAGGCGAGGGCGCGCCCGTCGAAGGCGGGGGAGGCGAGGGCCCGCGGCGCGGCGAAGGCGAGCGCCGCCGCGGCGAGGGTGACCGGGACCGGCGCGCGCACGAAGGGCAGGGCGACGACGCTCGCGACGGCGATACAGTGCAGGATGCCGAAATAGACCCAGTCGTTCGGGAACGCGAACCGGGTCGCGACGGTGACCAGCGCCGCCGCGCCGGCGACGATCGCGAGCCGGCGCAGGAAGGCGCGGGTCCTCAGGCCGCGTCCGTGCCCGAGCACCAGCCCGACCCCGACCAGGAACAGGAAACTCGCCGCCGTCGCCCGCCCGAGCGCCCGCCAGACCGGGTGCGCGATCACGTCCGTGACCACGAGCCCGAGGAAGCTCAGGTCCCAGCCGAGATGGTACACCGCCATGGCGACGAGGGCGGCGCCGCGGGCGGCGTCGACGCCGTCGAAGCGGCCCTGGCTCAACGCGAAGCCGCGCTGGGCGTCGATCACGCCGGTCCCCGCGGGGAGGCGGCCCGCGCGCCGCTATGGTAGGGGAGGCCCATGGACGATCTCCTTGCCCAGATCGAGGATTTGCGGGCGCTTGTCGAGGGCGCCCGCAGCGTCGTCGCCTTTACCGGCGCCGGCATCTCGACCGAGAGCGGCGTGCCGGACTTCCGCTCCGCCGGTAGCCCGTGGCTGCGCCATCCGCCGATGCCGTTCGACCAGTTCATGGCGAGCGCGGCCGCCCGCCGGGAGGCCTGGCGGCGCAAGTTCGCCATGGACGATCTCTACCCCGATGCGCGCCCGAGCCGCGGCCACCGGGCCCTCGCGGCCCTCGTGCGCTCCGGCAAGATGCCGGGCGTGATCACGCAGAACATCGACGGGCTGCACCAGGCCGCCGGGGTGCCGCCCGACAAGGTGGTGGAGCTGCACGGCAACGGCACCTTCGCCGCCTGCCTCGCCTGCGGCGCGCGCCACGAGCTCGCCGAGATCCGCCCGCGCTTCGAGGCGACCGGCGAGCCGCCGGCCTGCGGGGCCTGCGGCGGCATCGTGAAGTCGGCGACCGTCTCCTTCGGCCAGGCCATGCCCGAGGCGGCCATGCGCCGCGCCCAGGAACTCGCCCTTTCCTGCGACCTGTTCGTCGCGCTCGGCTCCTCCCTCGTCGTCTACCCGGCGGCGGGGCTGCCGGTCCTCGCCAAGCGCGCCGGCGCGACCCTCGTCATCGTCAACCGGGAGCCGACCGAGCTCGACGGCTTCGCCGACCTCGTCCTGCGGGCCGAGATCGGGCCGGTGATGGAGCCGTTCATCGGCGAAGAGTCCTGAGCCGCGGCCGCGTTACTCTGGGGAACTCCAACAACTCGAACGACTTGCGCCAACTTTCGCCGACCCTGACGAAAATCCTGTCTCACGAACTTGGGGAGGAGGCCGCTTTCGGGCTTCCCACGGTCCGCGCCGATGCTATCCTGAACGGGAATCGGGCGGCACGATTCGCGTTGGGTTGCTCATGAGCGATGATCTCGATGGTCCCGTCGACCAGGCCAGGACGGCCAGCCTCGGCCCCTCCCGCGTCGAGCCCGACCCGCCCCTCGACCTGATCGAGGTCGCCGGCCGCATCAAGTGGTTCGACGTCGCCAAGGGTTTCGGGTTCATCGTGCCGGACAACGGCATGCCCGACGTGCTCCTGCACGTGAGCTGCCTGCGCCGGGACGGCTACCAGACCGCCCACGAGGGCGCCCGCATCGTGGTCGAGGCGACGCAGCGCCCGCGCGGCCTGCAGGCCTTCCGCATCCTCTCCCTGGACGAATCGACGGCGCTCCACCCCTCCGAGCTGCCCATGCCGCGCACCCACGTGACCGTGGTGCCGACGAGCGGGCTCGAACCGGCGGTGGTGAAGTGGTTCAACCGGCTGCGCGGCTTCGGCTTCGTCAGCCGGGGCGAGGGCACGCCGGACATCTTCGTCCACATGGAGACCCTGCGCCGCTACGGCATCGCCGAGCTCAAGCCCGGCGAGCGCGTGCTGGTGCGCTACGGCGACGGGGCGAAGGGCCTCATGGCGGCCGAGGTGCGGATGGTTGACGGCGCGCTGCCCGCCTCCCACTGATACCCCATGTCCGCTTCCGTCCGCGTCGGCGCCGTGCGCCGCCAGGTGCTCGCCCTTCTGGGCCTCCTGCCGCTCGCCGTCGGCGCCCGCGCGCAGGCCGCCTTCGAGCCGCTCACGATCGTGACCCGCGACGGGGCGCGCCACCGCTTCTCGGTCGAGGTCGCCCGCACCGACGCCGCCCGCACGCAGGGGCTCATGTACCGGCGCAGCCTGCCCGCCGATCAGGGCATGCTGTTCGATTTCGAGCGGGTCCAGCCGGTCGGCATGTGGATGCGCAACACCTACGTGTCCCTCGACATGCTGTTCATCCGGCCCGACGGCACCATCGCCCGCATCGCCCAGAACACCGAGCCGCTCTCGACCCGCACCATCGAATCCGGCGAGCCGGTGCTCGCCGTCCTCGAGCTCCTCGCCGGCACCACCGCCCGCCTCGGAATCCGCGCCGGCGACCGGGTCGAGCACGCGCTGTTCAAGCGGTAGCTACCGCCCGCCGGACACGTCGATGATCGTGCCGGTCGTGTAGGACGCGGCGTCGCTGAGCAGCCAGACGATTGCCTCCGCCACCTCCTCGGGCCGGCCCGGGCGGCCGATCGGCGTGGTGGGGCCGAGGCGCTGCGCCCGGTCGGGCTGGCCGCCGCTCGCGTGGATGTCGGTCTCGATGAGGCCGGGCCGCACCGCGTTCACCCGCACGCCCTCGCGGGCGAGCTCCCGGGCGAGCCCGACCGTGAGCGTGTCGATCGCCCCCTTGGAGCCCGCGTAGTCGACGTACTCGCCGGGCGCGCCGAGCCGGGCCGCCATCGAGGACACGAGCACGATGGCTCCGCCGGCCCCGCCGCGGCTCGTCGACAGCCGCCGCGCCGCCTCCCGCGCGCACAGATAGGCGCCGAGCACGTTGACCTCGAAAACCCGCCGCATGCGCTCCGCCGACATCTGCGCGAGCGGCATCGGCGGGGCGACGATGCCGGCGTTCACGACGACGCCGGAGAGCGGCCCGAGCGCGCGCTCGGCGGCCTCGAACATGGCGGTCACGTCCGCCTCGACCGCCACGTCGCCCTGGACCGCGACGGCGCGGGCGCCGGCCTCCTCCACCGCCGCCGCCACCTCCTCCGCGGCGGCGCGGTTGCCGACGTAATTTGCCGCCACCGACCAGCCCCGCCGGGCCGCGACGAGGGCGGTCGCCCGCCCGATGCCCCTGCTCCCGCCCGTGACCAGGATCGCCGCCATCCTGTACCTCCCCTGCCGTGTGCCGAGCTTAGCGGCCGCCGCGGGCGCGGAAAGCGCCTGCGACGCAGGGCAGCCGTGCGAAGGCTACTCCGCGGCCTGGCGGGGTTCGTGGCCGAGGCGGCGGGTGAGGTCGGCGAGGAGTTTTTCGGCGGCCTCGGCGATCACGGTGCCGGGGGGGAAGATCGCGGCGGCGCCGGCCGCGGAGAGGGCGTCGAAATCCTGCGGCGGCACCACGCCGCCGACGACGATCATGATGTCGTCGCGGCCGTGTTTCTGCAGTTCCGCCCGCAGCTCCGGCACGAGCGTCAGGTGGCCGGCGGCGAGCGAGGAGACGCCGACCACGTGGACGTCGTTCTCCACGGCCTGGCGGGCGGCCTCGGCCGGGGTGGCGAAGAGCGGGCCGATATCCACGTCGAAGCCGAGATCGGCGAAGGCGGAGGCGATGACCTTCTGGCCCCGGTCGTGCCCGTCCTGGCCGACCTTGGCGACGAGGATGCGCGGGCGGCGGCCGTCCTCGGCCTCGAACCCCTCGACCATGCGCCTGACCCGCTCGACGGCCTCGGACATCGGCCCGGCCTCCCGCTTGTACACCCCCGAGATCGCCCGCACCTCGGCCCGGTGGCGGCCCCAGACCTTCTCGAGCGCCTCCGAGATCTCCCCGACGGTGGCCTTGGCCCGCGCCGCCTCGACGGCGAGCGCGAGGAGGTTGCCCTCGCCGCTGCCGGCGCAGGCGGTGAGGGCTGCAAGCGCGCCGGCCACGGCGGCCGGATCGCGCTCCGCCTTGAGGCGCTTCAGCTTGTCGATCTGAAGCCGGCGCACGGCGGCGTTGTCGACCTTGAGCACCTCGATCGCCCGGTCCTCGTCGGTGCGGAAGAGGTTGACCCCGACCACCGCCTGCAGGCCGGAATCGATGCGGGCCTGGGTCTTGGCCGCCGCCTCCTCGATGCGAAGCTTGGGGATCCCGGCCTCGATGGCCTTGGCCATGCCGCCGAGGGTCTCCACTTCCTGGATGTGCTCCCACGCCCTCGCCGCGAGATCGCCCGTGAGACGCTCCATGTAGAAGCTGCCACCCCATGGATCGATGATGCGCGTGGTGCCGCTCTCCTGCTGGAGGAAGAGCTGCGTGTTGCGGGCGATGCGGGCCGAGAAGTCGGTCGGCAGGGCCAGCGCCTCGTCGAGGGCGTTGGTGTGCAGCGACTGCGTGTGCCCCTGCGTCGCCGCCATCGCCTCGATGCAGGTGCGCACCACGTTGTTGAACACGTCCTGCGAGGTGAGCGACCAGCCCGAGGTCTGGGTGTGGGCGCGCAGGACCAGCGACTTCTCGGACTTGGGCTCGAACGGCCGGATCAGCTTCGCCCACAGCATGCGGGCGGCGCGCTGCTTCGCCACCTCCATGAAGAAGTTCATGCCGGCGTTCCAGAAGAACGACAGGCGCGGCGCGAAGGCGTCGATGGAAAGACCGGCGTCGAGCCCGGCGCGCACGTACTCGACCCCGTCCGCGAGCGTATAGGCGAGCTCGAGATCGACCGTCGCCCCCGCCTCCTGGATGTGGTAGCCCGAGATCGAGATCGAATTGAACTTCGGCATGTTCGCGCTGGTATAGGCGAAGATGTCCGAGATGATGCGCATCGAGGGCCGCGGCGGGTAGATGTAGGTGTTGCGCACCATGAATTCTTTGAGGATGTCGTTCTGGATGGTGCCGGACAGCTTGTCCGCGGAAACACCCTGCTCCTCGGCGGCGACGATGTAGAGGGCGAGGATCGGCAGCACCGCCCCGTTCATGGTCATCGACACGCTCATCTCGTCGAGGGGGATGCCCGCGAAGAGCGTGCGCATGTCGTAGATGGAATCGATCGCGACGCCCGCCATGCCGACGTCGCCGGCGACGCGCGGGTGGTCGGAATCGTAGCCCCGGTGGGTGGCGAGGTCGAAGGCGACCGAAAGCCCTTTCTGGCCGGCCGCGAGGTTGCGCCGGTAGAAGGCGTTCGAATCCTCCGCCGTGGAGAAGCCGGCATATTGCCGGATCGTCCAGGGCTGGGTGACGTACATGGTCGGGTAGGGCCCGCGCAGGAACGGCGGCAGGCCGGGCCAGGTGTCGAGGAAGTCGAGCCCGGCGCGATCGTGCGGCCCGTACGCCCCGCGCACCGGGATTCCTTCCGGCGTCCGCCAGGGCTCGCCGGCGCCGACCGGCGCGGCCGGCCCGGCCCGCGCGGCCTGCGCGGCCGGACCCGGAGGGCTCCAGGCGAGCCCGGCGAATTGCGGGATGCGGCTCATGCGGCCTTCCTTCGCGCTCTCGCGCTGATGTAGGCCCTTTCGGCGCCGGGCGCCATCGTGCCTTCGGCTCAGCGCCGCTCCGCGACCCATCGCCCGGCGCAGCCCCGGGCGGGGGCGGCCCAGTCGCCCGTTCCCTTGCCTTCGTCGAGGCGACCCTGGACCGTGACGGGATCGTCCGGCGCCCCGATGGCGCCGTTGACCCGTCCGGTGCCCTGGACCCGTCCGGCGACCCGCGGCGAGACCTGGCCCGTCATCGAGCGCAGGCGAACGGCGCCGTCTTCGACCTCGACGTAGTAGCGGTAGACCCGGTCGCACGGCCCGCGTTCCGTGATCACCTCGATGCCCCAGGAGCCGTCGAACGGGCTCGCGGCGGCGGGACCGGCGAGGAGCAGCGCGAAGGCGAGAGCGAGGCGCATGGTCAACCCCGCTTCTCGGCGAACCAGCGCCCGGCGCAGGCCCGGGACCCGACCGTGGTCCAGGTTCCGGCGCCCGTGCGGGCCGAGAGCCGGCCGCGGGCATCGGCCCCGTCCCGGCCGCGCCGGATCCCGACCGACACGGCCCCGCCCTGGGCGACGCGCCCGCTCACGGCGAAGTCGCCGCCGCCCGCGTAGCGCACCTGGCCGTTTCGGATCTGCACGGCATAGCGGTAGGCCCGGTCGCAATCGCCGCGCTCGGTGACGATCTCGACGCTCCATTGCCCGTCGAACCGGCTCTGGGCGTCGGCCGACACGGGCGCGAGCAGGCAGGCTACGGCGAGGACGAGCGACGAACGGCGCATGGGGCCTCCTCCACGGGAGACGCCAACGAAAAAGCGCCCGGCGCGTTCCCGCCCGGGCGCTTTCGCAAAGCTCGAATGTCGGATCAGCGCTGCGCGGTCTGGGTGGTGCCGCTCTTCTGCGCGACCCAGGTGCCGGTGCAGCCGGCGATCGGCACCTGCCAGGTGCCCGAGCCGGCGCTGGCGCGCAGGCGCCCGGCGGCGTTGCCGGAGGCGAGGCCGCTCGAGATCGACAGGGCCACGGCGCCGTTGGCGGCGACCTGGCCGGTCATGCGCGGGGCCGACTCGCCGGGCTTCGGCAGCGGCTGGACGCGGCCGTTCTCCACGGCGAGCGCGTAGCTGTAGCTCCGGTCGCAGGCGCCGGACGCAGTCGTCATGCTGACGGTCCACCGGCCGTCGTAGCGGGAAGAGCTCTCGGCGGACGCGACGGCAGCCACCCCCACGATCCCGGCGCCGGCCAGGACCGCCACAAAAACCTTCTTCATCGGTGTTCGTCTCCCGTGACGCCTGCCGCGCCCGGACCCGTTTTTGTGGTCCGCGCTTTGGTTCTTCAGGTTCGGTGCAAGCGATGGCGGGGATATGGAGGGCATTCCTGACCAGAATAAGGCCGCTGCAAACTTTCTTTCGGGAATTTCGCTCCCGCGACTGAACGGGGGATGAATAGCCCACCCCACGGCCAAGCCGTTGCTGGCCTTGGACAGGTCAGCCGTGACCGAAACGGGGAAAGATCATGGCGAAACCGGGGAAGGGCCGCCTTCTTCTTCTGCATACGCGGAGTGTAGCAGAGAGAGCACATCCGCACCCGTGAAGACGAAAGCATCGACCCCGGCCTGGCGAAGCTCGGCCTCGGCCTCCGCCGCGCGCCCGGCGAGGAAGAGGGTGCGGCAGCCGGCCTCCTTCAGCCGCCGGGCAGCGTCCGGCGCCTGCGCGGCGTAGAGGGGGTCCGAGGAGCACAGGCAGGCCCGAAGGGTCCCGCTCGCGCGGAAGGCCACAGCCATGGCCTCGAGGGAGTCGTACGCCTCGCCGCCGACGGCCTCGATCCCGCCCGCCTCGAACAGCGCCCGCGCGAAGGTCGCCCGAGCGGTGAAGGCTGCAACGGGGCCGAGGGTCGCGAGGAACACCCGCGGCCGGGCTCCGGTCCTGGCCAGGATGGCGTCGGAGGCGTCGCGCAGATGCTCGAACGGCTCCGCCGCGCGGAGGGAGGGCAGCGGCTCCGCGACCGCCGCGCCCGCCGCGGGCGCCGGGAGCGATCGGCTGTGCGCCACCGCGACGAGGTCCCCGAAGGAGCCGGCGGGGGGCTGCGCCGGTTCGGGCGCGCTCTCCGGCACCGCGGCCGCCTGCATCAGCACGGCGACCGGCGCCTCGCGCAGGTCGGGAAACGCGCTCGTGCCGGTGATCGGCTCGCGGCGGGTGGCGACGTCGCGCTCCCGGGCGGCGCGCGCGGCGGCGATGCGGGCCTGCACCGCCCCGGCCTGCAGGCTCGCGACGATGCCGCCCTCCCCCTCGATCTCCCGAAACAGGGCCCAGGCACGCTCGCACAGGCCCTCGGTGAGGGCCTCGAAGGCGCCGGCCCCGGCCGCCGGGTCGGCGACCCGCCACAGGTTCGCCTCCTCGAGGAGGACGTGCTGGGTGTTGCGGGCGACCCGGCGGGCGAACCCGTCCGGCAGGCCGAGGGCCGTCGTGAAGGGCAGGACCGTGACCGAATCCGCACCGCCGAGCCCGGCCGCGAAGGTCGCGACCGTGGCGCGCAGCATGTTGACCCACGGATCCCGGCGGGTCGCCATGCGCCAGGCGGTCTCGGCATGCAGGCGGATCGGCTTCGGCGCGAGCCCACAGAGCTCCTCGACCCGGGCCCAGAGCCGGCGCAGGGCCCTGAACTTGGCGAGGCTCAAGAATTCGTCCGCATCGGCGACGAGGAGGAAGGCGACGGCGTCCCGCGCGGCGTCGAGGGCGTGGCCGCCGGCCTCGAGCGCCCGCAGATAGGCGAGCCCGGTCGCGAGCACGGCCGCGAGCTCCTGCGCCTCGCCGGCGCCGGCCTCGTGCCACGGCCGACCTTCGGCCAGGAACGCCTTGTCGGCGAAACCCCGCTCGGCCAGCGCCGTCAGCGTCTGGGCGCAGCGCGCCGCCACCACCTCCCACGGCGCCGACAGGCGGCCGGTCGCGGCCATGGCCCCGATCGGGTCGAGGGCGAGGTCGAGCGAGAGCGCGGCCAAGGGGTGGCCCCGGCGCTCCGCCAGGGCGACGAGGAGCGCCGCCGCGTGGCGGCCCGCGCCGC
>DATLFZ010000235.1:0-7722 GCA_035540795.1 Beijerinckiaceae bacterium
CCGCGGCGCCAAGGTCACCGACATCGTCGTGCTGGTGGTGGCGGCGGACGACGGCGTCATGCCGCAGACCGCCGAGGCGATCGCGCATGCCCGGGCCGCCCGGGTGCCGCTGATCGTGGCCATCAACAAGATCGACAAGCCGGACGCCAACCCGCAGCGGGTCCGCACCGAGCTCCTCCAGCACGAGGTGGTGGTGGAATCGATGGGCGGCGAGACGCTCGAATTCGAGGTCTCGGCGCTCAAGGGCACCGGCCTCGACGCGCTGCTCGAGGGCCTGCAGCTGCAGGCGGAGGTGCTCGACCTCAAGGCCAATCCGGAGCGCTCGGCCGAAGGCACCGTCATCGAGGCCAAGCTCGATCGCGGCCGCGGCCCGGTCGCGACCGTGCTCGTCCAGCGCGGCACGCTGCGGACCGGCGACATCGTCGTCGCCGGGGCCGAGTGGGGCCGCGTGCGCGCCCTCGTCAACGACCAGGGCGAGAACGTGAAGGAGGCGGCGCCGTCCGTCCCCGTCGAGGTGCTCGGCTTCAACGGCACGCCGGAGGCGGGCGACCGCGTCGCGGTGGTCGAGAACGAGGCCCGCGCCCGCGAGATCACCGAGTACCGCGCGCGTCAGAAGCGCGAGCGGCTCGCCGCCCGCGGCGCCGGCGCGGCCCGCACCCTCGCCGAGATGATGCGCGACCTCAAGGAGGGCGCCGGCCGCAAGGAGTTCACCCTCGTCGTCAAGGGCGACGTGCAGGGCTCCGTCGAGGCGATCGTCGGCGCGCTCGAGAAGCTCGGCACGGCCGAGGTCGCGGCCCGGGTGATCCATTCGGGCGTCGGCGGCATCACCGAGTCGGACGTGACCCTCGCCGAGGCCTCGGGCGCGGTGGTGGTCGGTTTCAACGTGCGCGCCCACAAGGAGGCCCGCGAGGCGGCCGAGCGGGCCGGCATCGAGATCCGCTACTACAACATCATCTACGACCTCGTGGACGACGTGAAGCAGGCGATGTCCGGCCTGCTCGCGCCGACGCTGCGCGAGGAGCGGCTCGGCGAGGCGCAGGTGCTCGAGGTGTTCAACGTGTCCAAGGTCGGCAAGGTCGCGGGCTGCCGCGTCCTCGACGGCCGGGTCGAGCGCGGCGCCAACGTCCGCCTCATCCGCGACAACGTGGTCATCCACGAGGGCAAGCTCAGCCAGCTCAAGCGCTTCAAGGACGACGCCCGCGAGGTGGTGGCCGGCCAGGAATGCGGCATGGCCTTCGAGAGCTACCAGGACATGCGCGCCGGCGACGTCATCGAGTGCTACCGCGTCGAAGAGGTGCGGCGGAGCCTCTGATTCCCTCTCCCCACCGGGGAGAGGGTGGCCGCGAAGCGGCCGGGTGAGGGGAGTCGCGCTTCCCTCGCCCCTCACCCGGTCGGCGCCGCGCGCCGACTCGTCCTCTCCCCGCCGGGGAGAGGTGCCGGTCCGATCCCGGAGTGACCCATGGCCAAGCGTTTCGAGACCGCCGGACCGTCCCAGCGCCAGCAGCGCGTGGCCGAGCTCGTGCGCCATGCCCTCGCCGAGGTGCTCCAGCGCGGCGAGATCCAGGACCCGGTGCTCGCCGCGCACGTGATCACCATCCCCGAGGTGCGCATGTCGCCGGACCTCAAGCTCGCCACCGCCTACGTGATGCCCCTCGGCGGCCGCGACGAGAAGCCGGTGCTCGCGGCTCTCGACCGCAACCGAAAGATCCTGCGCCAGGAGGTGGCGCGGCGGGTGAACCTGAAATTCGCCCCCGACCTGCGCTTCCGCCGGGACGAGACTTTCGACGAGGCCGCCCGCATCGACGCGCTCCTGCGCAGCGAACGCGTCCAGCAGGACCTGGCGAAACCCGACGACGAGGACGAGCGCGGCTGAGCCGCGAGAGGACGGCATGAGCGAAGCGGAGGAGAACCGGCAGCCGCGGCCCAAGAAGCGGGTCGTCAACGGCTGGGTCGTGCTCGACAAGGGCGTCGGCATGACCTCGACCCACGCGGTCGCGGCGGTGAAGCGCGCCTTCAACGCCAAGAAGGCGGGCCACGCCGGCACCCTCGACCCGCTCGCCTCCGGCATCCTGCCGATCGCGCTCGGCGAGGCGACCAAGACGGTGCCCTTCGTGATGGACGGCCAGAAGGCCTACGTCTTCACCGTCTCCTGGGGCGTCGAGACCGACACCGACGACGCCGAGGGCCGGCCGGTCCAGGCCACCAACACCTTTCCGACCCGGGAGGAGATCGAGGCCCGGCTGCCCGACTTCACCGGCACCATCCAGCAGATCCCGCCCCGCTTCTCGGCGATCAAGATCCAGGGCGAGCGCGCCTACGACCTCGCCCGCGACGGCGAGGTCGTCGAGCTGCAGCCGCGCACGGTCGAGATCGCCCGGCTGCGCGTCGTCGCGCACGACCGCGACCGCAGCGTGTTCGAGGCCGAATGCGGCAAGGGCACCTACGTGCGGGCGCTCGCCCGCGACCTCGGCCGGGCGCTCGGCTGCCTCGGCCACATCGCGGCGCTGCGGCGCACCCGGGTCGGCCCGTTCTTCGAGGAGGACGCGGTGACGCTCGCCGAGATCGCGCAGGCGGTGGCGGGCGAGCCCGGCGCCAGGCCGGTGCTCCAGCCCGTCGAGGCGGCGCTGAGCGAACTGCCCGCCGTCCCGGTCTCCCGCGACATGGCCGGCCGCCTTATGCGCGGCCAGCCGGTGATCCTGCGCGGCCGCGACGCCCCGCCCCTCGGCAAGGTCTACGCCACCTGCGCCGGCGTTCTCGTGGCGGTCGGGGACGTGGAGCGGGGCGAGCTCGTCCCCCACCGGGTGTTCAGTCTGGGGGGCGGGTGAGGCCCCTCCGCCTCAGCGGTTCGCCTGCGCGCCCTGCTCCTCGAGGGACAGGTACTTTCGGGTGATCGTCTCGACGTTGTCGAAGATGAACTTGGCGAAGCGCTGCTCCTCCTCGAGGCTCTGGCGGAAGCCGAGGACGAACTGGGTGTGGCCGGCGGTCTCCGCCATGGCGATCAGCGACTTGTAGGTCGCGATCTCGTAGTTCTCGAAGGCGTGGTTGGCGAAGGTGTTCTTGAGAATCTCGTCGCCGGCGGGGGTGTGGGCCAGCGCCGCCATGTTGCCCATGATGCTCGTCACCGCGTCCTTCAGCATCGAGCGGTCCTCGCCGAGGGAATGGAGCGCCTGGAGCAGCCGCTCGCGCTGGTGCTCGGTCTCGGCGATGTGCCGGCGCAGGGCCTGCTCCATCTCGGGGTAGTGGCGCAGGCGCTCGACCTGCCGCTGCATGATCTGCAGCGCCTCCTGCTCGAGGGCGTGCGCGTTGCGCAGCCCGGTGACGAAGATCGACTGGACGGTCTCGGACGCCGTGCTGGTTCCGGTCGTGGTGGTCGCGGCCATGGGATTCCTCCGGCGCGGGTTCGATGGCCGGTGAACGGACCCGCCGGAGAAACGGTTCCGCTCTGCGCAGGGGGCCCCCAGAGGCCCTGGCGGATTTCGCTGGCCTCCCCACATGTTTCGTGTATGGTGCGCGCCATCGCCCGCCCTCCCGCCGTTGCAGGCCGGGGGCCTCGCGAGACCCGCAACCGACACCGACCGCGCTGGACGACATCCCGGCCCGGCCGGCCGCTTGCGTTCCAGGCTTGTCTCAGGACATGGCCGCAACCCCATGACCGGAAAGGAACTTCCGATGTCGATCACGGCCGAGCGCAAGACCGCGCTCATCGGCGAACACGCCAAGAAGACGGGCGACACCGGCTCGCCGGAGGTCCAGGTGGCGATCCTCACGGAGCGCATCAACAACCTGACCGACCACTTCAAGACCCACACCAAGGACAACCATTCCCGCCGGGGCCTGCTCAAGCTGGTCTCGCAGCGCCGTTCCCTCCTCGACTACCTGAAGAGGAAGGACGAGGGCCGCTACCGCGCCCTCATCGAGAAGCTCGGCATTCGCCGCTGAGCGCGCGCCGCTCGGGCAGGGGCCCGGGCGGTCGATCCGCGGCCGGACGCATCCGGCCATTCCCGAGGGGGCGGACGACGGCCATGGCAGGATCGCAAGCGGCTTCGCGGGGACCCGGAGCCTCTCGCCGTCTTGCCCATGGCGGTCGCCGCCCCGCGACCATGAGAGAAGACCATGTTCGATCCGCAACGTGAAGAGCTGATCTGGGCCGGGCGCAAGCTCGTGCTCGAGACGGGCAAGATGGCCCGTCAGGCCGACGGCGCCGTCGTCGCCACCTACGGCGAGACCACCGTCCTCGCCACCGTCGTCGCCGCCAAGGAGCCGAAGCCCGGCGTCGACTTCCTGCCGCTGACCGTCAACTACCAGGAGCGCACCTACGCGGCCGGCCGCATTCCCGGCGGCTACTTCAAGCGCGAGGGCCGCCCGACCGAGAAGGAGACGCTCGTCTCCCGCCTCATCGATCGGCCGATCCGGCCGCTTTTCATCGAGGGCTGGCGCAACGACACGCAGGTCATCGTGACCGTGCTCTCGCACGACCTCGAGAACGACCCCGACGTGGTGGCGATGGTCGCGGCCTCCGCCGCGCTCACCCTCTCCGGGGCGCCCTTCATGGGCCCCGTCGGGGCCGCCCGGGTCGGCTACATCAACGGCGGCTACAAGCTCAATCCGCCGCTCGCCGAGATGGAGAATTCGAGCCTCGACCTCGTCGTCGCCGGCACCGCCGACGCGGTGCTGATGGTCGAGTCCGAGGCCAAGGAGCTCCCCGAGGACGTGATGCTCGGGGCCGTCATGTTCGGCCACAAGCACTTCCAGCCGGTCATCGAGGCGATCATCCGCCTCGCCGAGAAGGCCGCCAAGGAGCCCCGCGACTTCCAGCCGGCCGACGAGGCCGAGGTCCAGAAGGCGGTGCTCGAGGTGGCCGAGGCGGAGCTGCGCGACGCCTACCGCAAGACCGTCAAGCAGGAGCGCTACGCCGCCGTCGACGCGGTCAAGCAGAAGGTGCTCCAGGCGCTCGCCCCCGCCGAGGGCGAGGCCCGCTTCGACGCGGAGCG
This sequence comes from Beijerinckiaceae bacterium, assembly GCA_035540795.1. Taxonomy (GTDB): domain Bacteria; phylum Pseudomonadota; class Alphaproteobacteria; order Rhizobiales; family Beijerinckiaceae; genus JAJKJG01. The sequence goes on from DATLFZ010000235.1 coordinate 4,992, forward strand.
GGTCAAGGCCGCCTTCAAGGAGGCGCAGGCCAAGGTCGTGCGCTGGAACATTCTGGACGAGGGCAAGCGCATCGACGGGCGCGACGTCAAGACCGTGCGCCCGATCGTGGCCGAGGTCGGCGTTCTGCCGCGCACCCACGGCTCGGCCCTGTTCACCCGCGGCGAGACGCAGGCGCTCGTCGTCACCACGCTCGGCACCGGCGAGGACGAGCAGTACGTGGACGAGCTCGAAGGCACCCGCAAGGAGACCTTCCTGCTCCACTACAACTTCCCGCCCTATTCGGTGGGCGAGACGGGGCGCATGGGCTCGCCCGGCCGGCGCGAGATCGGCCACGGCAAGCTCGCCTGGCGGGCGATCCACCCGATGCTGCCGCCGGCGCACGAGTTCCCCTACACGATCCGCGTCGTGTCGGAGATCACCGAGTCGAACGGCTCCTCGTCCATGGCCACCGTCTGCGGCGCGTCCCTCGCGCTGATGGACGGCGGCGTGCCCCTGCGCCGGCCGGTCGCCGGCATCGCCATGGGCCTCATCCTCGAGGGCGAGCGCTTCGCGGTGCTGTCCGACATCCTCGGCGACGAGGACCATCTCGGCGACATGGACTTCAAGGTGGCCGGCACGGAGGAGGGCATCACCTCCCTCCAGATGGACATCAAGATCGCCGGCATCACCGAGGAGATCATGCGCGTCGCCCTCGCCCAGGCGAAGGACGGCCGCGCCCACATCCTCGGCGAGATGAACCGGGCGCTCACCGCGCCGCGGGCCGAGCTCGGCGAGCACGCGCCGCGCATCGAGACGATGAAGATCCCGACCGACAAGATCCGGGACGTCATCGGCACCGGCGGCAAGGTGATCCGCGAGATCGTCGAGAAGACCGGCGCCAAGATCAACGTCGAGGACGACGGCACGGTCAAGATCGCCTCCGCCGACGCCAAGTCGATCAAGGCGGCCTACAACTGGATCCGCTCGCTGACGGCGGAGCCGGAGGCCGGCCAGATCTACGAGGGCACGGTGGTCAAGACGATGGAGTTCGGCGCCTTCGTCAACTTCTTCGGCCCGAAGGACGGCCTCGTCCACATCTCCGAGCTCGCCCCGCGCCGGGTCCAGAAGGTCACGGACGTGGTCAAGGAGGGCGACAAGGTGAAGGTCAAGTTCCTCGGCATGGACGAGCGCGGCAAGATCCGCCTCTCCATGAAGGTCGTCGACCAGGAGACCGGCGAGGACATCACCGAGAAGCTCAAGGCCGAGCGCGACGCCGAGCGCAACCGCGAGCGCCAGGCCGCCGCCGGGGAGTAGCTCTCGGCTTCAGCCGGAACGATGGAAGCGCGGCCTCCGGGCCGCGCTTTCGTTTGTGGGGGGCACCCCGAGGGAGTGCCTCCTCGCCCTAACCCTCTCCCCGCCAGCGGGGAGAGGGGACGCGCCAAACCTCTCCCGGAGGGAGAGGTCGAGTCGCGCCGGCAGGCGCGACCGGGTGAGGGGAGAAACCGTGCCGGAGGAGGCGCGACCGACGAGCCCCTTCCGTCACCGCCCAGCCCCTCATCCGGCGCTTCGCGCCACCTTCTCCCGCCGGGAGAAGGATCGCGCGCGACGGGGCGAGGCCCGCCTCGCGGCGGCCCGCCTCACAGCTCCGGGCGGCTGACGGCGTGGGCGGTGAAGGCGCTCTGGAGGAGGGCGGAGTAGGCGCCGGCGACGCGGGCGGCGGGCTGCTCCACCAGGATCACCGGGATGCCGGCGAGGCGCGCCTTGAGGCGCGAGGCGAGGTCGAGGAAGCGCTGGTAGCGGGCGCGCTCGCGGGGGTGGGGAAGCTGCAAAACGATGGCGGTCGGGAGCGGGATCGTGCCGAGCACGTCCTCGGTCGCCTCGAGCGGCGCGGTGACGCTCGGATAGCCGAGCTCCGCGAGCTCGGCCGAGAGCGCGTGATCGGGACTGCGCTCGCCGTCGTCGACGACGAGGACCTTTGGCAATGCGTTCATACCGATACAGCCGGGGGCCGCAGCCCCTGTCGTGAAAGCCGGACGACCAACGTGCGATCCTGAGATTGGTTTCATCAACTCACGATGAACGGATGCCGTAGCGGTACGATCATGGTGAATCAACCGCCCGGTTGCGCTCGCGCCACCAGGTGTCGAGGGACGGGCCGAACAAAGGTGTGGAGGGCGGCCGGCGCAGCCCGGCCTCGTAGGCGAGCCAGTGCACCGGGATGTGGAACAGGGGCACCACGTAGAACCCGGACAGGAGCACCCGGTCGAGGGCCCGCACGGCGGCGGAAAACTCCTCCCGGGTCTGCGCGGCGAGCATGGCGTCGATCAGGGCGTCGATCGCCGGGGAGCGGGCGCCGGCGTAGTTGAGCGAACCGCCGCGTTCGGCCGCCTCCGCGCCCCAGCGGTTGCGCTGCTCGTTGCCCGGCGACGGCGAGACGGGCCAGGTCCACTGGATCATGTCGAAATCGAAGGTGCCGAGGCGGCGCCAGAACTGCACGTCGTCGACGAGGCGCACCCGGGCGACCACCCCGATCCGGGCGAGGGCGTGGGCGTAGTTGAGCGCGAGCCGCTCCTGCTGGCGCGAGACGACGAGGAGCTCGAAGGCGAGCGGCGCCCCGCTCTCCCGGTGGCGCAGGGCGTCGCCGTCGAGCGCCCATCCCGCTTCGCCGAGGAGGTCGAGGGCGCGCCGGGCGAGGTCGCGGTCGCGGCCCGAACCGTCCGAGACCGGCGGCGCCCAGCGGCCCTCCATGAC
>DATLFZ010000236.1:0-15835 GCA_035540795.1 Beijerinckiaceae bacterium
GGGTGCGGTCGACATCGCCCAGCCGGACACCTGCGCCGCCGGCGGGCTCTCCGAGTGCAAGAAGATCGCCGACATGGCCTGGGCGCACGGGGTGCGCTACGTGCCCCATTGCTGGGGCACCGGCATCGCCATGGCGGCGGCGCTCCAGCTCTTCGCGGTGCTGCCGCACGGCCCGCCCGCGCTCTTCCCGAACGAGCCGCTCCTCGAAACGGACCGCACCGAGCACCCGATCCGGGACGCGATCCTCGCGGAGCCGATCCGCCCCGTGCGCGGCCGCGTCGCCGTCCCGACCGGCCCGGGCCTCGGCGTCGAGGTCGACCGCGACGCGCTCCGCGCCTTCGCGGCGTGAGCGCTTCGGCGGGTCGGGCCCGTCACTTCGACCGAAACGGCAGGACCTGGGCGTCGGCGCCGGTCGCGGCGGCGATCGCGTTCGCGAGATCGTCCTGCGCGAACGGCTTGTTCAGCCGCCACACGGCGAGGTCGCCGCGGGTCGCCGGATCGGAATAGCCGGTCGCGAGGATGAACGGCAGTTCGCGCTTTTCGGCGCGGACTGCCGCGACGAGCTGGGTGCCGGTCATCCCGGGCATGAGCTGGTCGGTGATCACGAGGTCGATGCCGTGGCCGCGGCGCACGATGCGCAGGGCCTGCTCCCCCGACGTGGCCTCGGTCACCTCGTGGCCGAGATCCTCCAGCATCGCCGCCGTGTTCATGAGCACGAGCGGATCGTCGTCGACGACGAGGACCTGGAGCCTGCGCGTGGTCCGCCGCGGCCGGGGCGCGATCGGCGCAGGCGCGGGAGCGACCTCCGCGGCCTCGACCGCGACCGGAAGCCAGAGCGCGGCGGTTGTGCCCTTGCCCTTGTCGCTCTCCAAAATGAGCCGTCCGGCGGACTGGTCCGCGAAGCCGTGCACCATCGACAGGCCGAGGCCGGTGCCCTTGCCGACGCCCTTCGTGGTGAAGAACGGCTCGACCGCCCGCGCCAGGGTCTCCGGATCCATGCCCTCGCCGGTGTCGACGACGGAGAGGCGGACGTAGTCGCCGGCGGGAAGGCCGTCCTTCTCGTCGGCGTCGAGGCGCATCTCGCGCGCCGAGATGGTGATCGTGCCGCCGTCCGGCATGGCGTCGCGGGCGTTCACGACGAGGTTCAGGACGGCGAGCTCGAGCTGGTTCCCGTCCGCCATGGCGCGCCTGAGGCGCAGGGGGAACTGCGTGTTGATCTGGATGTCCGGCCCGATCGTCCGCTGCAGGATCTCGGCCATGTTGCGGATCAGCTCCGGCACGTCGACGGGCTCGGTCTTGAGCTCCTGCCGACGCGCGAAGGCGAGCATGCGCTGCGTCAGCGCGGCGCCGCGCTTGGCCGCCTCGATCGAGTTCTCGACGAGCTGGCGCAGGCGCGGATCGTCCGGCAGACGCTTTCCGGCGAGTTCGAGATTGCCGAGGACCACCGCCAGGAGATTGTTGAAGTCGTGCGCGATGCCGCCCGTGAGCTGGCCGATCGTCTCCATCTTCTGCGCTTGCACGAAGCGGGCGCGCGCCTCCTCGAGGGCGAGCTGCGCGTTCCGGCGCTCGGTCACGTCGCGGGTGATCTTGGCGAAGCCGACGAGCGTTCCGTCCTCGTCCCGGATCGGGTCGATCACGACGTCGGCCCAGAAGCGCGCGCCGTCCTTGCGCACGCGCCAGCCTTCGTGGACGAAGCGGCCCTCCCGGACCGCCGTCTCGAGGGCCCGGGCGGGGAGCCCGGTCGCCCGGTCCTCCTCCGTGTAGAACTCGGAGAAGTGCCGGCCGACGATCTCGTCCGCCGTGTAGCCCTTGAACCGCTCGGCGCCGGGGTTCCAGTTGGTGACGTGGCCGAGCGGGTCCAGCATGTAGATGGCGTAGTCCCGCACCCCCATGACGAGCATGCGGAAGCGCTCTTCGCTGCGGCGCAACTCGTCCTGCGCCTTCTTCCGCTCGGTGATGTCCCGGGTGATCTTGGCGAAGCCGATGAGGGTGCCGTCGTCGTCCCGGATCGGGTCGATGATCACGTGCGCCCACATGCGCGTGCCGTCCTTGCGCACGCGCCAGCCCTCCTGCTCGAAGCGGCCTTCGCCGGCGGCGGTGGCGAGCGCCCGCGCCGGGAGCCCCGTCCGGCGGTCCTCCTCGGTGTAGAAGCGGGAGAAGTGCTGGCCGAGGATCTCCGCTTCCGTGTAGCCCTTGAAGCGCTCGGCGCCCGGGTTCCACGTCCGGACGATGCCGCCCGCGTCGATCATGTAGATGGCGTAGTCAGCTACGGATTGGATGAGCCTGCGGAAGCTCGGCTCGTCGCCGGCCCGGGCCTGCTTCACATCTTCGGCTAACAACACGCCCCCCTCGCGAGCGCCGCCACACGCCCGCCGCTCAACCTCGGCCAACGCGGGTGCGGCCGATCGGTTCCGAGCTGCTGCTCCCGGAATTGCGAGCGGAATCCGCCTTCTTGATCGCACGGCCGACCCTGTCACGGGGCTGCCATGTTGTTTATGCTGGGCTGCGATGCCCCGAGGGGAGCCGACGAGCGTGCGCCTTCAGCCTGCCGACCTGCTCATCACCGACGCGCTGTACCGGCGGGTCCCGAGCGCGCGCTACGACCTGCGGGCCGAGGCGACCGCCTTTCACGAACTCTCGTCCGTCCTGATCAAGGACCCCGAGGCGGCGGTTCAGCGCTTCCTCGAACTGGCCCTGCGCCTGTGCGGCGCGGGTTCGGCCGGGCTCAGCACCCTCGCGCAGGACGAGAACGGCGAGCCGGTTTTTCGCTGGGACGCGCTCGCCGGCGCCTTCTCACCGTATGTCGGCGGGACGACCCCCCGGGACTTCAGCCCGTGCGGGCTGTGCCTCGACGCCGGGACGACGATCCTGCTCGACCGTCCGGCACGGGTCTTCACGTATTTCGATCGGGCGGAGAGCCCGATCACCGAGGGGCTCGTCGTTCCCCTGTTCGACACCGGGCGGGTCCCGCTCGGCACGCTCTGGGTCGCGTCGCACGACGAGCACCGCTTCGACGCGAACCATGCCCGCATCATGGAGCACCTCGCGGTGCAGCTCGTCCTCGCCCTCAAGCTCGCGGGCGAGCGGCGCGACCGCTCGGCCGTGATCGAGGCGCTCAAGGCGCAAGTCGTGGAGAAGGACGCGATCGTCCAGGAGGTCCACCACCGGGTGAAGAACACGATCCAGTCCACGACGGCCCTCCTGCGGCTCCAGGCCAGGACGGCCCGATCGGACGAGGCCAAGGCGGCGCTCGACGAGGCGCAGCAGCGCCTTTCGGTCTTCGCGAGCGTGCACGAGCTCCTCTATCGGGGCGCTGCCGACCTCCAGCAGGTCGGCATCGCCGATCTCCTCCAGGGCGTGGTCGAGGGGCTGCGGCGGACCTTCGCCGGAGACGCCGGGCAGGTCGCGGTCCGGGTCGACGCGGACGAATTGTTGCTGAGCCCCGACCAGGCGGTTCCGCTCGCGCTCGTCGCCAACGAGGCGGTCACGAACGCGTACAAGCACGCCTTTCCCGGGGGCCGGCTCGGCGCGATCGCCCTCACCCTTCGGCGGCGCGACGACGGCACGCTCTTTTTCATGGTCGAGGACGACGGCGTCGGGATGAAGCGGGGACGCCGGGACGGTTTCGGCCTGCGGCTCGTCCGAAGTTTCGCGCGGCAGCTGAACGCCGAGGCGCGCTTCGAGACCAAGGCCGGGACGAGGCTCACGCTGATCCTCCCCGCAGACGAGGGCCGGCCCCGGCAAGGCGCCCCGCGCGTCGACGGCCCCCCGGCCGACGAACCGCCTGCGGTCCACGGAGAGGAGCTCCTGCCCGGGTGATCGGCGGCGGCGCTTCGGCCGAAGGCCCGTGGGGGGCCCCGATCAAGGCCGTTCGGCCGCTCTCACAGGCGGATTCGGCGGTTTTTGCATTGCAGCAATGCGGCGCTTTGGCTAGGAACCGGGCGGTTCCTGTGCGATTGGGGACCTGACAGGAGAGGTCCCGCATGGCCGAGACCAGGGTCACCCCGAAACCCCTCTCGCCGCATCTCCAGATCTACCGCTGGTCCTGGACGATGGCGATGTCGATCGTCCATCGCACGACAGGCGTCGCCAACTACTTCGGCATGGTGCTGGTGGCGGTGTGGCTCCTCGCCCTCGCCGCGGGGCCCGACGCCTACGCCTCGGTCCAGGCCTTCTACGGCTCCATCTTCGGGCGGCTGATCCTGTTCGGCTACACCTGGTCGGTGATGCACCACATGCTCGGCGGCGTGCGCCACCTCGTCTGGGATTTCGGCCACGGCATGGAGCCCGGCACCCGCATGCTGATGGCCCAGTTCACCCTCGTCGGCTCGGTGGTGCTGACTCTCGTGATCTGGGCCGTCGCCCTCCTGATGTTCTGAGGACCCCATGGCCGACAACCGCGCCGATTCCCGCGTCTCGATGCGCACCGCCCTGTCGCGGGTGAAGGGGCTCGGCGCCGCCGGTCACGGCGCGGAGCATTGGTGGGTGCACCGCATGACGGCGGTGTCCAACATCCCGCTCGTGATCGCCTTCGTGATCATCGTGGCGAGCCTGTCGGGCATGCCCTGGGGGCATGCCGCCGCCGCGGTGTCGCATCCGCTCGTGGCGCTCCTCCTGATCCTGGCCGTGGTCTCGGTGACGAACCACATGAGGCTCGGCATGCAGATCGTCATCGAGGACTACGTCCACGACAAGGGCTGGAAGCTGGCGGCGGTCGTCGCCAACACCTTCTACGCCGTCGTGATCGCGGCCGCCTGCCTCTACGCCATCGTCGTCGTCGCGGCGCGGCCCTTCGGAGGTTGAGAATGGCCGAGAACGGAGCCAACGGACCCGCCGCGCCGAAGGTCAACGGCGCCGCCTATCCGATCGTCGACCACAGCTTCGACGTGGTGGTGGTGGGCGCCGGAGGCGCGGGCCTGCGCGCCACCGTCGGCTGCTCGCAGGCGGGCCTGCGCACGGCCTGCGTGACCAAGGTCTTCCCGACCCGCTCGCACACGGTCGCGGCGCAGGGCGGCATCTCGGCGGCGCTCGGCAACATGGGCCGGGACGACTGGCGCTGGCACATGTACGACACCGTCAAGGGCGCCGACTGGCTCGGCGACCAGGACGCGATCGAATACCTGTGCCGGGAGGCGCCCGCCGCCGTCTACGAGCTCGAGCACTGGGGCGTGCCGTTCTCGCGCACCGAGGACGGCAAGATCTACCAGCGTCCCTTCGGCGGCATGACCACCGAATACGGGAAGGGCACCGCGCAGCGCACCTGCGCCGCCGCCGACCGCACCGGTCACGCCATCCTGCACACCCTGTACGGCCAGGCCCTGCGCAACCAGACCAACTTCTTCATCGAGTATTTCGCCCTCGACCTGATCATGGAGGAGGGCCGCTGCCGGGGCATCGTGGCCCTCAACATCGCCACCGGCGAGATCCACCGCTTCCGCGCCCACATGACCATCCTGGCGACGGGCGGCTACGGACGGGCCTATTTCTCCGCCACCTCGGCCCACACCTGCACCGGGGACGGCAACGCCATGGTGCTGCGCGCCGGTCTGCCTTTGCAGGACATGGAGTTCGTGCAGTTCCACCCGACCGGCATCTACGGCGCGGGCTGCCTCATCACCGAGGGCGCCCGCGGCGAGGGCGGCTACCTCACCAATTCCGAGGGCGAGCGCTTCATGGAGCGCTACGCCCCCTCGGCCAAGGACCTCGCCTCCCGGGACGTGGTCTCCCGCTCGATGACCATGGAGATCCGGGCCGGGCGCGGGGTGGGCAAGAACAAGGACCACATCTACCTGCACCTCGACCATCTCGATCCGAAGATCCTGCACGAGCGCCTGCCCGGCATCTCGGAGAGCGCAAAAATCTTCGCCGGCGTCGACGTGACCAAGGAACCGATCCCGGTGCTGCCGACGGTCCACTACAACATGGGCGGCATCCCGACGAACTTCCACGGCGAGGTGGTGACGCTCAAGGACGGCGACCCCGACCGCATCGTGCCGGGGCTGATGGCGCTCGGCGAGGCGGCCTGCGTGTCCGTGCACGGGGCGAACCGGCTCGGCTCGAACTCGCTCATCGACCTCGTCGTGTTCGGCCGCGCCGCGGGCCTGCGCTGCGCCGAGATCCTCACGCCCGGCGAGAAGCACCGGGAGCTGCCGGCGGATTCCGCCGAGGCGGCGTTGTCGCGCTTCGACCGCTTCCGGCAGGCGAGCGGCGGCACCCCGACGGCGAAGCTGCGCCTGTCCATGCAGCAGACGATGCAGAACAACTGCGCCGTCTTCCGCACCGGCGAGGTGCTGGAGGAGGGCAAGACGCTCATCCACGAGGTCTGGCGCGGCGCCGACGACATCCGCATCGCCGACCGCTCGCTGATCTGGAACACCGACCTGATCGAGACGCTGGAATTCGACAACCTCATCACGCAGGCCGTGGTGACCATGGAGAGTGCGGCGAACCGCACCGAATCCCGCGGCGCCCACGCCCGCGAGGATTTTCCGGACCGCGACGACAAGACCTGGATGAAGCACACGCTCGCCTGGCTCGACGAGCGCGCCCGCCGCGTCTCGATCGACTACCGGCCGGTGCACACCTACACCATGTCGAACGAGATCCAGTACATCGAGCCCAAGGCGCGGGTGTACTAGGGGAGGGTGCTCTGATGATCCGAGTCGAAAGGCGTCGGCCCGCCCCCCCAGCGGCCGAACCCGGAGGTGGATACGGTGCGCACGCGGCGCGAGAGAATTGAGCGATGGCCACCGCTTCGTTCAGAAGAGCGACGATAGGACACAACTCGCGACCAGGACGCCCACCTGTGACCTACGCCATCGCCTTCGACCTCGATACCAAGGTCCTTCAGGAACTCTATCCGAACCCTTCCTGGCAGAACGCCTACTACGACGTGGAGAGAGGGCTGCGGAAGTTCGGGTTCGAACGCCGGCAGGGCAGCGTCTACTTCGGCAACGATGCCGTCGACGCGGTGACATGTGTTCTCGCGGTTCAGGATCTTGCCGCAGGACTTCCTTGGTTCCGCCCGTCCGTCACCGACGTTCGCATGCTGCGGATCGAAGACAACAACGACCTGAAGCCCGCCATCGAGCGCGTGCACCTAGGCGAGTAGGCATGGCCCAGTTCACCCTTCCCGCCAATTCGAAGATGACCGAAGGCAAGGTCTGGCCGAAGCCGGGCGGCGGGCGGCTGCAGGAGTTCCGCATCTACCGCTGGAACCCGGACGACGAGGCCAATCCGCGCATCGACACCTACCATGTCGACCGGGACGATTGCGGCCCGATGGTGCTCGACGCCCTCATCTGGATCAAGAACAACGTCGATTCGACGCTGACCTTCCGCCGCTCCTGCCGCGAGGGCATCTGCGGCTCCTGCGCCATGAACATCCAGGGCGGCAACACGCTCGCCTGCACCATGGGCATCGACGACGCCGCGAACGGCGGCACGATCCGCATCTATCCCCTGCCGCACATGCCGGTGATGAAGGACCTCGTGCCGGACCTCACCGCCTTCTTCGCGCAATACGCCTCGATCGAGCCGTGGCTGCAGACGGAGAGCGCCGAGCCCGAGCGGGAATGGCGCCAGACGCCGGAGGAGCGGGCCAAGCTCGACGGCCTCTACGAGTGCATCCTGTGCGCCTGCTGCACGACGTCGTGCCCGTCCTACTGGTGGAACGGCGACCGCTTCCTCGGGCCGGCCGCGCTCCTGCACGCCTATCGGTGGCTGATCGACTCCCGCGACGAGGCGACGGGCGAGCGCCTCGACGGCCTGCACGACCCCTTCCGGCTCTACCGCTGCCACACGATCATGAACTGCGCCAACACCTGCCCGAAGGGCCTCAATCCGGCGAAGGCCATCGCCGAGATCAAGAAGATGATGATCGCCCGGCAGATCTGACGCCTACCGCCCCATCGTCAGGATGCGCACCGCGAAGGCGCCGAACAGGCCGGCGAAGGAATAGTCGATCGCCCGCATCATCCGCGGATGCCCGCGCAGGAGCGCGATGACCCGCTCGGCGCCGAGCACCATCAGGGCGGCGAGCGGCGCGCTGAAGGCGATGAAATAGAGCCCGAGGAAGACGAGCTTGCCCCCCGCATGCGGGTCGTGCGCCTGCACGAATTGCGGCAGGAAGGTCACGAAGAACAGGACGATCTTGGGGTTCGTCAGGTTGATGCCGATGCCGAGCAGGAAGGTGCGCCGCACCGAGGCCGGGCGCTCGTTCTGCCCCTTCAGGTTCAACGCCGAGCCATGCCGGATCGCGTCGACGGCGAGCCAGAGCAGGTAGACCGCCCCGACCACCTTGAGGATCGTGAACGCGGTCGTCGAGGCGGCGAGGAGGGCCGAGACGCCGAGCGCCGCGAGGAGCGTGTGCACGCAGCACCCGGTCATCGCCCCGAGCATTGCCGCCAGGCCGTGCCGGCGCCCGCCCGCGACGGTCTTGGCCAGGAACAGGCTCATGTCCGGCCCGGGCGTGATGAACAGCACGAAGCAGGCGAGCGAATACGCGAGAAGGACGGCGGCGTCGGGGACGAAGGTCATGGGCGTGGTCCGCGCGGGCCAGGATGCCCCGTCGCGGCCTCCGGCGCCACCCGAAAACCTACAGCCCGGCGCTGCGGGCGGCGCCGAGGATCGGCCCGGGCCGGCCGCGGGCGGTGGTCTGGAGGAGCACGGCGAAGCCGTCGGATTCCTCCGTCCGCGTCACCTCGACCGGGACCTCGAACCGGGCCGGCCGGCCGGACCACAGGCCGAGATAGCGGGTGCCCCGCACCACGTTGGCGTAGGTGGCCGTGCGGCCGCGGTTCTCGCCCTTGGCGATGGCGACGGTCGCGGCCCGGGTGACGGGAAGGAGCCAGACGCCCGCCGTCTCGCCCGCGCCCCCGGCCCCGACCTCGACGGTGATCGTCCCGTTCGCCTGGCGCACGGCGACCGGCACCGGCAGGCGCTCCCGGTCGCCGTTCGCCTCGCCGATCGCCTTCTCGACCTCGCGCCGCTTCGTGCCGATGCAGGCGGCGGTGCCGTTGACCACCATCTGCGGGGTGAAGACCTGCCGGTCCCCGCGGGCGTTGGCGTAGCTGCGCTGGCGCAGGGTGAAGGCGTGCTGGGCGAGGGTGTCCTTCCAGCCGAGATAGTCCCAATAGTCGACCGGCAGGGTGAGGGCGATCACGTCCGGCTCCCGGGCCATCTCGGCCAGCACCGCGTCGGCCGGCGGGCAGGACGAGCAGCCCTGGCTCGTGAACAGCTCGATCACCGCCCGCGGCGGCCTCGGGTCGGGGGGCGCCGCGGCGGCGGCCGGCGCCCACAAGGCGAGGACGAGCAGGAACGCCGCGGGGCGGAAGGTCATGCCGGAGACCATGGGCTACTGAAACACCAATCGCCGCCCCGCGGAAATTCACGTTGCCTTGACCGGGGTCCGCCAGCGCCGGTGCATCCACAGCCACTGGTCCGGATGCTCGCGCACCCAGCCCTCGACCACGCTCGTCATCGCCTGCATGGCGCCCTGCACCTCGATCTCGCCGCCTGCGTCCCGGGGCAGGTCGAGGGGCGGCGTGAGTTCGAGGCGAAAGCGGCCGCCCGGAAGGCGGATCACCCGGACCCCGTGGACCGGGCAGTCGAACCGGCGGGCGAGCTTGCCGAGGATCGGGTTCGCCATGGCCGGCCGGCCGAAGAACGCGACCGGCACGCCGCGGGTGAAATGCTGGTCGACGAGCATGCCGAGATGGCCGCCCCGTTCGAGCACCCCGTTCATGACGAAGGCGGCGCCCTGCCGGGCGGCCGCGAGCCCGCCCATGGTCTGGCTGCGGACCTCGTGCACCATGCGGGCCGCGGCGGGGTCGTTGGGCGGCCGGTAGACGGCGGTGGCGTCGAGGCCGAACCGGGCCGCGCAGATCGCCGGCAGCTCCCAGTTGGCGAGATGGGCGGAGAACACGATCCCGGGCCGCCCGTCCTCGCGCAGGGCGACGAAATGCTCGATCCCCTCCACCTCGATCCGCCCCGGCGTGTCCGCCTCCGGGTCGAAGTCGAACAGGTCGCCAAGATGGGCGTACTCGGCGACGGTCCGGCCGAGATTGTCCCACGCGCCGGCAAGGATCGCGCGGATCTCCTCCTCGCCCTTCTCGGGAAAGGCGGCGCGCAGGTTTCGCAGCGCGATCCGGTGCTGGGGGGTGAGCGGGCCGAGGCGCCGCAGCATGGCCCCGCTCACCTCGCTCGACCGGTCCGGGCCGAGCCGGCGCGCGAGCGCGAACAGGCCGCGCACGAGCGCGACCATGCCCGGCTCCAGGAGGCGCGCCTCCAAGCGGCGAAGAAACGAACGGTGCTGCAAGCGGGCCGGTCCCCGGGATCAGGCGCTTCGGTCGAGGAAGGAGCACGCCTCATGGCGCGACCGGGCGCCCGGAATCAAGCCCCGGCGCCTCCCCGGCCGCCCGCGCCGTCCCACGCGGGCCCTTGACGCGCCGGCCCGGGCGCAAAATCCTGCTCCTCGCGCGCGAACGGTCGGCCGCTCGGCGCCGGGGAGCGGGCCATGCGGACGCAGGCGCGGGTGGTGGTGATCGGCGGCGGGGTGGTCGGCGTGGCGACGCTCTACGCGCTCGCCCGCAAGGGCGTGCGCGACGCGGTCCTCCTCGAGCGCAAGGAGCTCACCTCGGGCTCGACCTGGCACGCCGCCGGCCTCCTGCCCCTGTTCAACCTGAGCTACTCGGTCGGGCAGATCCACAAGCACTCGGTCGCACTCTACAAGACCCTCGAAGCCGAGACCGGCCAGGACGTCGGCTTCCGCCAGGTCTCCAACATCCGCCTCGCCCGCACCCGCGACCGGCTCGACGAGTACATGTTCTACGCGGGCGTGGCCGAGACCATCGGGGTGCGCGTGAACGTGCTCGGGCCGCAGGAGGTGAAGCGCCTCTGGCCCCTGTGCGAGACCGACGGCATCCTCGGCGCCATCCAGCACCCGGACGACGGCTACATCCAGCCCGCCGACCTGACCCAGGCGCTGGCCAAGGCGGCGCGGGCGCTGGGCGCCGAGATCCACCGCCACACCGCCGTGCGCGCCATCGAGCGCCGGAGCGACTGGCTCGTGCGCACCGACCGGGGCGACATCGCCTGCGAGCACGTGGTCTCGGCGACCGGCAGCTTCGCCCGCCGCACCGGGGCGATGGTCGGGCTCGACATCCCCGTCATCCCGGTCGAACACCAGTACATCGTCACCGAGCCGCACCCCGAGATCGTCGCCCGGCGCGCCCGGGGGGAGCCCGAGATGGGGGTCCTGCGCGAGTCGGATTCCTCCTGGTACATGCGCGAGGAGAACGGCGGCCTCCTGCTCGGCCCCTACGAGGCGGGAGCGCCGAACTGCTACCTCGACGGACCGCACGAGAATGCCGAGTACGAGCTGTTCCAGGAGGACCTGGAGCGCCTCGCCCCCCACATCGAGACGGCGATCGCCCGGGTGCCGGCCTTCGGCGAGGTCGGGATCAAGAAGGTCTACAACGGCGCCATCGCCTATACGCCCGACGGCAGCCCGATCGTCGGCCCGGCCTGGGACCTCCCGAATTTCTGGCTCAACGAGGGCCACAGCTTCGGCGTCACCGCCGCCGGCGGCGCCGGCTGGCAGCTCGCCGAATGGATCGTCGAGGGGGAGCCCTCGATCGACATGATGGGCGTCGACCCGCGCCGGTTCGGGCCGTACGCCACCGGCGGGTGGCTGCGCCGCAAGACCGAGGAGGCCTACGCCAACGTCTTCACGGTCCACTACCCGGACGAGGAGCGCCCGGCCGGCCGGCCCCTCAAGCGCGCCCCCTGCTACGACCGCATGAAGGCGCTCGGCGCCGTGTTCGGCTCGGTCTACGGCTGGGAGCGGCCGAACTGGTTCGCGCCGGAGGGCTACGGCCTCGACGAGGCGGAGCTCCAGAAGCCCGACGTGCTGCTGCGCGAGAACCACGCCCCCGTCGCCCCCGGCGAGCGGCCGCGGGAGAAGTGGAGCTTCCGCCGCTCGAACTCCTTCCCCTTCGTCGGCCAAGAATGCCGGCACGTGCACGAGGCGGTCGGCCTGCAGGACATGTCCGCCTTCGCCAAGTTCGAGGTTCTTGGCCCCGGCGCCGAGGCCTGGCTCGACCGGCTCGTGGCGAACCGCCTGCCGCGCCGGGACGGCCGCATCGCGCTCTGCCACATGCTGTCGAAGAACGGCGGCGTGCGCTCCGAATTCACGATCCTGCGCGAGGCGGCGGACCGGTTCTATCTCGTCTCCGCCGGCGCCTACGAGCGGCACGACTTCGACTACCTGCAGAAGCTGTGCCCCCGCGACGGCTCGGTCGAACTGCGCAAGGTGACGACGCAGGTCGGGGTGCTGGTCGTCGCCGGCCCGCGCTCGCGCGCCCTCCTGCAGGAGGTGGTCGACGCGGACCTGTCGAACGCGGCCTTCCCGTGGCTCACCGGCAGGACCGTCAGCGTCGGGCCGGCGCAGGCGCGCGCGCTGCGGGTCAACTTCGTCGGCGAACTCGGCTGGGAGCTGCATCACCCGATCGAGATGCAGAACACGATCTTCGACCTGCTCGTGGACGTGGGCCGGCGCCACGACCTGCGCCCCTTCGGCATCCGCGCCATGGATTCCCTGCGGCTGGAGAAGTCGTACCGGCTGATCCCGCGCGAGCTGTCGATCGAGTACGCGGCCTTCGAGTCCGGCCTCGACCGCTTCGTCCACCCGGACAAGGGCGACTTCATCGGGCGCGACGCGCTGCTCGCTTGGCGCGAGCGCGGCTTCGCCTGGCGCTTCGTCACCCTCGAGGTCGAGGGCGTCACCGACGCCGACGCCCGCGGCTCGGAGCCGCTCTACCGCGACGGCCGCCTCGTCGGTCGCTGCACCTCCGGCGGCTACGGCTGGCGGGTCGAAAAATCCCTCGCGCTGGCCATGGTGCCGCCCGACCTCGGCGAGCCCGGCACCGCCTTCGAGGTGGCGATCCTCGGCGAGCGCCGCCGGGCGGTCGTGATCCCCGAATCCCCCTTCGACCCGCACAACGCCCGCCTGCGGGGGTGAGCTGGTTGACATTTCGTCGGCGCGGGCGCCGATTCGTGCGGCCGGCAACGCCGGCAGGAACCGGGACCGGAGAACGCGTCCCGGACCCAGCGCCCCTGGACGGGTTCGAGGCCCGGCGGGGCGCCTCGCCCGCGCGACGGGCGCGGGCGGGCACCTCTGTGCGCCGGGCCCTTTCGGGCCCGCTCGTGCGGCCTTGCGCGCCCCGCGACACCCCTGCACGGGAGGTTCTTCATGAAGAACGCCACGTTGATCCTTTCGCTCGCGGCCGGCGCCCTCGCGCTCGGCGCCGCCTTCGAGGCCCAGGCGCAAGGCGAGCACAAGATGGTGAGTCCCAACCAGATCGAGTGGAGGCCCGGACCGCCCACCCTGCCGAGCGGCGCGCAGGTCGCCGTGCTCTACGGCGATCCGTCGAAGGAGGGCCTGTTCGCGATGCGGTTGAAGTTCCCCGCCGGCTACCGCGTCCCCCCGCACATGCATCCGAAGCCGGAAGTGGTGACCGTGGTCTCGGGGACGTTCCAGGTCGGCATGGGCAACCAGGCCGACAAGGCGAAGGCGCAGGCGCTGCCGGCCGGGAGCATCTTCGTCGCTCCTCCCGGCATGGCCCATTTCGCCTATGCGGACGAGGAGACGGTGGTCCAGCTCAACAGCGTCGGGCCGTTCGGCGTCACCTACGTGAACGAGGCGGACGACCCGCGCAAGCGCACCCAGTAGCCGGCGGCTCGCCCGGGCGCTGGACGCGGCCGGCGGGGGGCTCCATCATGGGGCGGGATCCCGTCCGGACCGCATGCGCTTCTCCTTCCTCAACCTCGCGCGCCAGGCGCTTTCCGGCCATGCCTGGCGCGAGCAGTGGAGCTCGCCCGAGCCGAAGGCGCGCTACGACGTGGTGATCGTGGGCGGCGGCGGGCACGGGCTCGCCACCGCCTACTACCTCGCCAAGGAGCACGGCATCCGCGACGTCGCCGTCATCGAGAAGGGGCCGCTCGGCCTCGGCAACACCGGGCGCAACACCACCATCATCCGCTCGAACTATCTCTGGGAGGAGAGCGAGGCGATCTACGAGCACGCCATGAAGCTCTGGGAGGGGCTGGCTGGCGAGCTCAACTACAACGTCATGTACTCGCCCCGCGGCGTGATGATGCTCGCCCACACGGTGCACGACGTGCAGGTTTTCAAGCGCCACGTGCACGCCAACCGCCTCGCCGGGATCGACAACGAGTGGCTCTCGCCGGAGGCGGCCAAGGCCTTCTGCCCGCCTCTCAACATCGGCCCGGGCATGCGCTACCCGATCCTCGGGGCGGCGCTGCAGCGCCGGGGCGGGGTCGCCCGCCACGACGCCGTCGCCTGGGGCTACGCTCGCGCCGCCGACCGGCTCGGGGTCGACATCGTCGAGAATTGCGAGGTCACCGGCATCCGCCGCGACGCCGCCGGCGCCGTCGAGGCCCTCGACACCACGCGGGGAATGATACGGGCCGGCAAGGTCGGCGTGGTCGCGGCCGGCCACACGAGCGTGCTCATGGACATGGCCGGGCTGCGGATGCCGATCGAGAGCTACCCGCTCCAGGCGCTGGTGTCGGAGCCCATCAAGCCGGTGCTGCCCTGCGTGGTCATGTCGAACACGATCCACGCCTACATCTCGCAATCCGACAAGGGCGAGCTCGTCATCGGCTCGGGCACGGACCAGTACGTGTCCTACAGCCAGACCGGGTCGCTGCACGTCGGCACCCACACGCTCGACGCGATCTGCGAGCTGTTTCCGGCCTTCCGGCGCCTGCGCATGCTGCGCAACTGGGCCGGCATCGTCGACGTCACCCCGGACCGCTCGCCGATCATCGGCCGCACGCCCGTGCCGGGGCTCTACGTCAATTGCGGCTGGGGAACGGGCGGGTTCAAGGCGACGCCGGGATCCGGCCACGCCTTCGCCCACACCATCGCCCGGGACGAGCCGCATCCGGCCGCCGCTCCCTTCACCCTCGAGCGCTTCCGCACCGGACGCCTCATCGACGAGGCGGCGGCCGCCGCGGTGGCGCACTGATGCTGCTGATCCCCTGCCCCCATTGCGGGCCGCGCCCCGAGATCGAGTTCCGCTACGCCGGCGAGGCGCACATCGCCCGGCCCGCCGACCCGTCGACGCTCTCCGACGCGGAATGGACGGAGTTCCTCTACCTGCGCACCAACCCGAAGGGGCTCCATTTCGAGCGCTGGCGGCACCTGCACGGCTGCGGCCGCTTCTTCAACGCCGCCCGGGACACGGTGAGCGACCGGATCGAACGCACCTACCCCGCCGGCGAAGGCAAGCCGGAGATCGGCGGATGAGCCGGTTCCGCAGCCCGGCGGGCGGCCGGGTCGACCGCGACCGCCCCGTCCCCTTCACCTTCGACGGGCGCCGGATGGAGGGGCTCGCCGGCGACACGCTCGCCTCCGCGCTCCTCGCGAACGGCGTCCACCTCGTGGCGCGCTCGTTCAAGTATCACCGGCCGCGCGGGATCTTCTCCGCCGGCTCCGAGGAGCCCAATGCGCTCGTCACCGTCGACCGGGGCGGCGGGCGCACGACGCCGAACCTGCGCGCGACGCAGGTCGAGCTCTACGACGGCCTCGCCGCGACGAGCCAGCACCGCTGGCCGTCGCTCGCCTTCGACCTCGGCGGGGTCAACGACCGGCTCTCGCCCTTCTTCCCGGCCGGGTTCTACTACAAGACCTTCATGTGGCCGGGACCCTTCTGGGTCGGGATGTACGAGCCGGCGATCCGGCGCATGGCCGGGCTCGGCCGCGCGCCGAAGGGCTCCGACCCGGACCGCTACGCGCAGCGCTACGCCC